>NZ_BAAHFQ010000025.1:0-32916 GCF_054681715.1 Deferrisoma sp. | reverse complement strand
GCCGTCCCCCGTGGCGGCCGGCGCGCGGCCCTTCTCCAATCGCAGGAGGAAGGACCATGAGACGAACTTGGTTGCGTTGTTGGATGGGCCTCGGGCTCGCCGGCGCCCTGGCCGCCGGCCTGGCGGCCTGCGGCGGGGGCGGGGGCGGCGGGGACGACGGGGCACAGGCACCCCAGGCCCAGCGGTCGGTCCTGAGCGGGCCGATCGCCGGCTTCGGCAGCATCCTGGTGGGCGGGGTCGAGCTCGACCTCGCCGGGACCCAAATCACGGTGGACGACAACCCGAGTGCCGGGGAGGACGACCTCAAGCTCGGCATGATGGTGACCGTGGAGGCCGAGGTGTCGGGCTCCACCGGCACGGCCACCTCGGTGGTGTTCGAGGACAACCTGGAGGGGCCGGTCCAGTCGGTGTCGGCCGGGCTCAACCGGTTCGTGGCCGCGGGCCAGACCGTGGAGGTGGACGATCTCACGGTGTTCGACGGGGTCACCCTCGAGAGCCTCGCCATCGGCATGGTGGTGGAGGTGAGCGGGCTCCCCGACGCCTCGGGGGTGATCCACGCCACCCGGGTGGAAAAGAAGGCCGACGCCCTCGGCCCCGGCATGGAGGTGGAGGTCAAGGGCACCGTGTCGAACCTGGACGCCGCCGCCCAGACGTTCCGGGTGGGGACCCTCACGGTGGACTACGCCTCGGCCGCGTTCCAGAACCTCTCGGCCGAAGCCCTCGCAGACGGCGTCGCCGTGGAGGTGAAGGGCACCGAGTTCACGGGCACCACGCTGGTGGCCGCCTCGGTGGAAGGCCGGCCCAACCTGCCCGGGCAGGTCGAGGTGGAGGCGGCAGACGACGCCCGGGTCGAGGGGATCGTCACGGCGTTCACCGACGCCACGAGCTTCTCGGTGGCCGGCATGCCGGTGGACGCCTCGGGCGCGGTGACCTTTGAAAACGGCGCGGCCGCGGACCTCGGCCTGGGGGTCAAGCTCCAGGTGGAAGGGTCGGTGGCGAACGGCACCCTCGTGGCCACCAAGATCTCCTTCCGGCCCGAGGCCACGATCCGGATCGAGGGACCGGTGGACGCCGTGGACGCGGCCGGCGGCACGATCACGGTGCTCGGGATCACGATGCGGGTGCCCGACACCGTCCTGGTGGACGACCGGGTCGCGGCCCGCACCCTGGCCCTGGTGCTCGACGGCATCTCGGCCGGCGACTGGGTGGAGATCCGGGCGTTCCAGGACGCCGAAGGCAACGTGGTGGCCCGCCGGGTCGAGCGGGACGAGGCCGAGGATCTCGTGACGCTCCAGGGCCCGGTGCAGGCCGAGGACGAAACCGCCTTCAGCCTCACGATCCTGGGCGTCCTGGCGGACCTCGGGCGCTCGGGGGTGCGGTTCGAGGACCGGTTCGACCTGCCCCTCACCCGTGACGGGTTCTTCGCCCGGGTGGCCCCGGGAACCATCGTGCGCGTGCTCGGCACGATGGACGGAACCACCCTGGTGGGCGACAAGGCCGAGATCCAGGCGGGGGGGATCGTGCCGGACGAAGGTTCCTTCACCCTGATCCGGGACGTGATGCCCATTTTCCGCCGGAGCTGCCTCGCGAGCTCGAGCGACCCGGCGTTCCTGTGCCACGTGCCGGGCGGCCAGTCGGCCTCCGGGGAGAACCTGCCGCTGGACACGGCGACCAGCGCGTTCAATACCCTGCTGAACACCGAAGTCAACAACCAGGCCGGGCGGCTGGTGGTGCCGGGCGATCCCGAAGGAAGCGAGCTCTACCAGCGGGTGATCGGCACGGCCGCAGGCACCCAGATGCCCCTGGGCGGCCCGTTCCTGACCGAGGACGAGCAGGGGATCATCCGGGCATGGATCGCCGGCGGGGCCGCCTTGGGTGAGAACACCCCGCCGGTGGCCGACGCGGGCCCCGACCAGACCGTGCCCACGGGCCAGAGGGTCACCCTGGACGGCCGGGCCAGCTCGGATCCGGACGGCGACGCCTTGCGGTACACCTGGTCCCTGTTCTCGTGGCCCATGGGCAGCACGGCCCAGATTTCGGACCCGACGGACGACACCCCCCATTTCACCCCGGACCTGCCGGGCCGGTACGTGTTTCACCTGGTGGTGAACGACGGCATCGATTCGAGCCCCGCCGACGAGATGGTGCTCACGGCCGAAGGCGACGGCGAGGCCCCACCGCCCGAACCCCGGGCCCGCTTCGTGACCTTCACCGAGGACGTCCAGCCCATCTTCACCGCGAGCTGTGCCGTGGCCGGCTGCCACGTGCCGGGCGGCGCGCCCATGTCGCTCCGGGCCGGGGAATCGTACGACAACCTGGTCAACGTGAGCTCGCGGGTGGTCCCGGGAGCCCCCTCGTCGAGCACCCTGTACCTTCGGGTGAGCGGCACCTCCCTCGGCCCCCAGATGCCCCGGGGGGGCCCGGCCCTGTCGCCCGACCTCCAGGACGCGATCAAGGACTGGATCGACATGGGCGCCTTCCAGGACCTGAGCCTCTCCCTGGACGGCATGACCCCCCACGTGGGGCAGCTCACCCAGCTGCGGATCGTGAACGCCGCCACCGGGGAGCTCGCGGCCCGGATCATCCTGGATCCGCTGCCGGGAGAGAGCCTGAGCCTGTTCCTGCCGGTGGCCGTGCCCCCAGGCGACCACAACCTGGACTTCTTCGCGGACCACAACGGAAACCGTGTCTACAACCCGCCGCCCCTGGACCACGCGTGGCGCGAGGCGATCCCCTCGGCCACGGGGCAGGTGGCGTTCACCCACAACACGACCTTCACGAACGTGGGCGGCACGGCCGGTTCGGAGGGGCTGCCGTTCGTTCTGAACCTGAGCCAGATGACCCCCCATGTGGGCCAGGTGTTCGAGGTGCGGGTGCGCCGGCGGTCCACGGGCCAGACCGTGGGGGCCTACCGCCTGGGTGAGATCCCCGGGCCCTCGTTCCAGGTGGCGATCCCGGGCATCATCGAGAGCGGCGAGGACTACCAGGTGGACTTCTTCGCCGACCACAACGGCAACGGGGCCTACGACGCGCCGCCGGCCGACCATGCCTGGCGGATGACCGGGGTGGCCGGGGCCACGGGCCTGGTGGTGAACTTCACCCACAACACGGACTTCGCCGACGTCCAGATGAGCGCGGTGGCCGTGGCCGGAAGCCCCGCCCCCCGGGCGGCCGCCCGGGGCACCATCACGGCCAAGGGCAGCATCGTGATGGACGACCTCACCATCTCCACCGAGGGTGCGGAGATCGAGGTCGAGGGCGTGGAGAACCCCACGGACGACGACCTCAAGGTGGGCATGAAGGTGGAGGTGGAGGCCGAGGTGGACGAGACCACCGACACCGTCACCGCCACCCGGATCCGCACGGAGGAGGCGATCCGGGGGCCCTTCGAGGCAGTGGTGGACGACCACACCCTCACGGTGATGGGCCAGACGGTCGTGTTCGACCCCACGGACCCGGCCGTGCTCGATGACAGCATCGTCGGCGGCATCGGGGGCCTTTCGGCCGGCGACGTGCTGGAGGTCCACGGCGACGTGCTGCCCGACGGCACCGTGGCGGCCACGTTTATCGAGCTCGAGCCGACCCCGGTCCACTTCAAGGTCAAGGGCGTGATCGCCGGCACCGACGTGACCGCCATGACCTTCCGCATTGGGGCGCTCACCGTGGACTACTCCGGCGCCGACCTCTCCGACCTGCCGGGCAACGCGCCGGCCGACGGCCTGTTCGTGGAGGTGGAGGGGAGCCCGGCCCTGGGCACGGCCGGCGAGCTGGTGGCCACCAAGGTGGAGTCCGACGCCCTGGACGCGCCCGAGGCCCAGGAGATGCGGGTCGAGGGCGCGGTGACCGCGGTCGAGGGCGCGTCGTTCGAGGTGGAGGGCCAGCCGGCCCAGTGGAACGCCGGCACCCTCTTTGTCGGCGGCACCTCGGACGACCTCGTCCCGGGCGCCTTCGTGGAGGTGGAGGGGCCCGTGTCGGCCGGTGTGATCCTGGCCGACAAGGTCGAGTTCCAGGACGAGATCGACCTGGAGAGCGACCTCGCCGCCGTGGGCGACGACGGCTCCCTCACGCTGGCCGGCCTCGGGCTCACGGTGGCCGTTGACGAAAACCTCACCGAGATGCGCGATGCGGTGGGGACCGGCGACCACGTGCGGATCCGGGCGTTTCGCCTGGCCGACGGGAGCCTCATGGCCACGCGGGTGGAACGGCGCTCGGCCGGCACCACCGTGCGGCTCCAGGGCCCGGTGGACTCGGCGGCCGACCCGGTGGTGACGATCCTCGGGATCGCCGTGGACACCACGGGGTTCCAGGACGACGACTTCCAGGACATCTCGGACGCCACCCTCGGCCGCGCCGGGTTCTTCGGGGCCGTGGGGCTTGGAACCCTGGTCCAGGCCAAGGGCGACCTCCAGGAGGGCGGGGGCGTCCTGTGGCGGGAGGTGCAACTGGAAGAGGCCGACTGAGCACTCTTTCGGCCTAGGACGCGAGCGGGCGGCCCACTGGGCCGCCCGCTTTTTTTTTGCGCCTTCTCCGCGACCCGGTAGCCTTTCTTCCGCAGGAGGAACGCCGTGGAGACGCTTTGGGTTGGGTGCTCGGGGATTCCGGTGGCCCGGGCCCGGTACTGGGAGCGGTTCCGGACCGTGGAGGTGCAGCAGACCTTCTACCGGCCGCCGCGGGTGGAGACCCTGCGGCGCTGGCGGGCCGGGGCGCCGGAGGGCGCGGTGTTCGCCCTCAAGGCCTGGCAGGTGGTGACCCACCCGGCCACGAGCCCCACGTACCGGCGGCTGGGCCGGCCGGTGCCACCCGAGCGCCGCGATCGGTACGGGTTCTTCCGGCCCACCGAGGAGGTGGCCGAGGGGTGGGCCGTGACCCGGGAGGCCGCCCTGGCCCTCGGCGCGGCCGCGGTGCTCTTCCAGTGCCCGGCCTCGTTTCGGCCCACCCCGGAGAACGTGGGGAACCTCCGGCGGTTTTTCGGCCGGGTCGGGCCCCAGCCGTTTCTCCTGGCCTGGGAACCCCGTGGCCCCTGGCCGGCGGATCTGGTGGCAGGGCTCTGCCGGGACCTCGGGCTCGTCCACGCCGTGGACCCCTTCGCCGCCGACCCGGTCACGCCCGACCCCGTGTACCTCCGGCTCCACGGCCGGGGCGGGTACCGGTACCGGTACACCGACGACGAGCTCCGTTTTCTGGCCCTCCGGGTTTCCGGCCGCAGGGGGTTCGTATTTTTCAACAACGACCGCATGTGGGACGACGCTGGCCGGTTCGTCACGCTTCTTCCAAGCGCGTCAAGACCTTTCCCCTAAACGACCGGTTTGGTAACCTATGTGGCCTTGAGTCCTGGGGTCCGTCCGCCGATCAGGAAGACCGGCGGCGCATCCCTTTTTCCCTGCGAGGAGACCATGGCACGAGAGAAGAAGACGAAACCCTCGGAGGCCGGGAGGGCCTACGTGAAGAAACTCGACTTCGCCCGGAAGATCCACGAAAAGCTCGACGACGGGGCCCTTCTGGCCCTGTGCGAGTACTACGGCGAGGACGAGGAGGGGGACGACGAGGGGGGAGACGCCTGAACCGAAAGGGGCCCCCCGCGAACGAACAAGGCCGCCCCGGGGGCGGCCTTTTTTCTTGCCTGCGGCGGATCGGTTCCCGCCCTACGCCGGGGCGCTGTGGGCCGCCCCGGGGTCGTTGTCCCGGGGGTCGGGCCGCATCCGGGTCACGGCCTGGAGTTCCGGCGGGATGGCCTCGTGGGGTTCCACCCGCCACTCCACGCCCAGGGAGAACTCCGCCAACCGCCGGATCACCTTGCGGGACTCGCCCGGGTGGAGCCCGATGGCCACGGCCACATCGGTGAAGTACTCCGACTCGAGCCACGCCCGGGCCTCGGCCCTCCGGGCCGGGTCGGCCTCCGGATCGGCGTAGGCGTCCCGCACGGCGTGCTCGATCACCGCAAGCCACAATTTCTGCTCGGGCGAGGGATCGGGCACCTGCCGCCGCAGGAGCCGCATGGCCCAGGTGGCGGCGCGTCGGGGATCCATGGGGGTGTGGGCCTGGTTGCTCACGGCTGTTCCTCCTTTGGGGACAACGGAGTATATCATAAATTGTCCACATTAGAGGAGGATGAAAAGCGCGTGAGGAAACCCTGAAAAATTTTTCCAACCTCCGGTGGCACGGCTAGCCGCTCCGTTCCAGCACCCGCCCCACCAGAAATCCGCCCACCGAGCCATAGGCCAGGCCCGTGGCCGCGCCCAGGGCCACAACGGTCCAGTGGGCGTCGGGAAGCGCCCGGGCCAGGGTGAGGCCGGTGGCGAGTCCGGCCGCGCCCAGAAGGCCCGAGCCCGAACGCGGCCCGGGGAAAGCCCCGATGAGCGCCCCCACGACCGCCCACACGGCGGCCACGAAATTCATGTACCCCCCGACCTGGATCCGGATCCATAGGGAATCCACCGAGAGCAGCATCCCCAAGACCCAGGGGATGATCCCGGTCAACAAGCTCACCCCGGCCGCGGCGCCGAGAATGAGCCCGAAGCTGGCCCGGATGGGCCGGCTGATCGGTGCCATGTTCTTTTCACCTCCGTCGCGCGGTCTTCGGTCTGCGGTCGTCGGCCGATGCCCCCCGACGTCGAAATACTAACACCACGGAAGTATTGTCAGATCCTCGTGGTCGCTACGGAAACCAGCGGGTGGGGGGCTGGTGGAGAGCCGGGTGCGGCCCCTCACGTCGCCGCGCCCCACCAGGCTTGGATTGCCTTGGAAGCTCAGGAACTTCCGCTGTCTGCGCCCCGACCTACCGAACCGGCAACGGCATGGGAAGGCGCGGCGATCGGGTGCCGCACTCGCGCCCGGCCGGAACCAGTCCCCCACCCGCCTCCGGCAATACTTTTGAAGGTATTAGTATTCGCGTTATCAGGCTGCCTGGCCGCCCAACGGCACGCCTTCTCGCAGTCCCATTCTGCCCGATCTCGCGGGCGCAAAAAAAGGGCGTGCGGCCCCGGCCGGAAACCGGCGGCCGCACGCCCTCGGATCCGCAGGCTACCCTTACCGGGCTTCCTGGGGATAGCGCAGGCTTTCCACGAGCTCCTGCACTTCCTGGGGCGGCTCGTGGGTGAACTTCGACACCACCCACATCACGATGAAGTTGAGGATCATGCCCACGGTGCCGATGCCCTCGGGGCTGATCCCGAACCACCAGTGCTGCGGGTTGTTGGCGGCCGGGTTCACGAACTTGAAGTAGATGATGTAGGCGGCGGTGAACACGATACCCACCACCATGCCGCACATCGCGCCTTCCTTGTTCGTCTTCTTGTTGAAGACCCCCATGATGATGGCGGGGAAGAACGAGGAGGCCGCGAGCCCGAACGCAAACGCCACCACCTGGGCCACGAACCCCGGCGGGTGGATGCCGAACCACCCCGCGATCACCACCGCGAGCCCCGCCCCGATCCGGGCCCACATGAGCTCGGCCTTCTCGGAGAGGTCCGGGTTGATGATGCCCTTCATGAGGTCGTGGGAGAGCGACGAGGCGATCACGAGCAGGAGCCCGGCCGCCGTGGACAGCGCTGCCGCCAGACCGCCGGCGGCCACCAGGGCGACCACCCAGTTGGGAAGCTTGGCGATCTCGGGGTTCGCCAGCACCATGATGTCGCGGTCCACGTAGATCTCGTTCTTCGAGTCCGTGGGGGCGTTCGTCACCACAAGCTCGCCGTATTTGCCCTTGGCGCCTTCCTTGAACTTGGGTTTCCCCTTGAAGGGGGCACCCGGCGCGTACTGCATGATGCCGTCGCCGTTCTTGTCGAGCCAGGCGATGAGACCCGTCTTCTCCCAGTTCTTGAACCAGCTCGGGGCCTCGGTGTAGGCCTTGCCGTGCACGGTCTTGATGAAGTTCGTCTTGGCGAAGGCGGCCACGGCCGGGGCCGTGGTGTAGAGGATCGCGATGCACACGAGGGCCCAGCCGGCCGAGGAACGGGCGTCGCGGATCTTGGGCACCGTGAAGAACCGGATGATCACGTGGGGCAGCCCCGCGGTACCGACCATCAGGGCGAAGGTGATGAAGAACACGTCGATCTTGGGCCGGTTCCCCATCGTGTACTGCTTGAACCCAAGGTCGGTGTGCAGTTGGTCCAGCACATCGAGCAGGTACTTCCCCTGGGCCGAGGCGTCCTGCAGCACCTGGGCCCCGCCCGCGCTGATCTTGCTCCCGAACCCGAGCTGCGGAATGGGGTTACCGGTGAGCATGGCGGCGATGAAGATCGCCGGGATAAGGTACGCCACGATGAGCACGCAGTACTGGGCCACCTGGGTGTAGGTGATGCCCTTCATGCCGCCCAGCACGGCGTAGATGAACACGATGGCCATGCCGATCACCACGCCGGTGTTGATCGGCACCTCGAGGAACCGGGAGAACACCACGCCCACACCGCGCATCTGGCCGCACACGTAGGTGAACGAGACGAAGATGGCGCAAATGATCGCCACGGCCCGGGCGGTGTTGGAGTAGTACCGGTCGCCGATGAACTGGGGCACCGTGTATTTCCCGTACTTCCGGAGATACGGCGCGAGGAGCATGGCCAAGAGGACGTATCCGCCGGTCCAGCCCATGAGGTACATGGAACCGTCGCGGCCCAGGAAGGCGATGAGGCCGGCCATGGAGATGAAGGACGCCGCGCTCATCCAGTCGGCGCCGGTGGCCATGCCGTTCAGGATGGGGTGCACCTGCTTTTCCGCGACGTAGAAGTCGCCCGTGGTGGCGGCCTTCGCCCAGATGGCGATGCCGATGTAGATGGAGAAGGTGATCCCCACCATTACCCAAGTCCAACCAAGAATACCCATGGATCACTCCTTATCCGAACGGACCAGTCAAATCTAGTCCTCGTGAACCCCGTATTTGCGATCCAAGTTGTTCATCAACTTCACGTAGACGAAGATCAGAATAACGAATGTAATCTCGGAACCCTGGTTCGCAAACCAGAACCCCAACTTGAACCCGCCGATCTTGATCTGGTCCAGCACGTCCACCAACAGGATACCCGCCAAGTAGGACACGGCGAACCAGATGGCGAGCAGGATGGAGATGTACTTGATGTTCTCTTTCCAGTAGGCGACGAGTTGTGTACTTCGCTCCATGGCGATGACCCTCCTTACCTGTGATCGTGAAACTCCAGACTTCTCGGCCTCCTCTTCCTCTCTTCCCGGCTCTCCCTCCTTTCCGCCGCTGCACGCCGGGCGGCGACCGGCCCCCCCGAAAACGGTCCTTGGTCAAACGGCGTGTCGCCACAGGCTCACAAAAGTACAAACCCTGTTCGGCCACGTCAAGCAAAAAATAAATCGTGTTTGATCCGGCAAGCGTGGGGTTGATCCGGCGAAACCCTGACGCCGCGACGTAACGCGGGTTGGGGCGTCCCCGCGAGAAAAATCGTTGAGAAATCCGCCGGTTTCGGCCATGATGCCTCGGGCTTCCAGCGGGAGATGCGCCATGCGGGAGGAAGGGCTCCTATTTACCCCGGTTCGGGAAGTCTGCAAGGGGCCGGTGGTCACCTGCGCCCCCGACACCGACGTGGTCTCGGCGGCCCGGATCATGGACGAAAAGGGGATCTCCGGGGTGGTGGTGGAGGAAAACGGGGTTCCCGTGGGGGTGTTCACCGACCGGGACCTCCGGCGGCTCGTGGCCCGATCGGAGGGGAGCCTCGGGGGGACTCCCGTGCGCCAGGTCATGCGCTCGCCGGTTCTCACCGTGGCCGACCAGGCCCCGGCCTACGAGGCCGTGTACCTCATGGCCCGGCACAACATCCACAGGCTCTTGGTGGTGGACGCCGGGGGCCGGATGGTGGGAGTCGTCACGGGAACGGACATCCTCGGGCTCCAAACGAACAGCCCGCTCTACCTGCGCGACGACGTAACCCGGGCGCGATCCCTCGAGGACCTCAAACGGGTGAACGCCCGTGTGCCCGAGATGGTGCGGTTCGCGCTGAGGGCCGGGGCCGGCACCCGGGACCTGGTGGGGTTCATCTCCCAGTTCAACGATGAGGTGTCCCGAAAGGCCGCGGAGATCCTGGAGGCCGAGGGCGTGAAGCTCCCGCCCCGGGCCGCCTACCTGGTGCTCGGCAGCGAGGGCCGGGGGGAGCAGACCCTCCGGACCGACCAGGACAGCGCCGCCGTGTTCGCCGACGATCTGGACGAATCCAGCCGGTGGGACGTGGAGCGGTTTTGCGTGCGGCTCGTGGAAACCCTGGTGGAGATCGGGGTGCCCCCCTGTCCCGGGGGGACCATGGCCTCGAACCCCCAATGGCGGCACACCCTTTCGGAATGGATGGCCTTGGTGGAGCAGTGGATCACGGTGCCCACCGGGGAGAACATGGTGAACTTCGGGATGTTCCAGGACCTGCGGACCCTGTGGGGCGACCCCTCGCTGGAGCGCCGCATCAAGGACCACATCCTGGAGCTCACCCGGCGCCACAGCCTGTTCTTCCCCCGGGTGGCGAAGAACATTGTGCGGTTCCCCCCGCCGCTCGGTTGGTTCGGCCGGATCCGAACGGAGCGCCGGGGGAAGCACAAGGGCCGGGTGGACCTCAAGAAGGCGGGGATCTTCGCCCTGACCGAGGGGGTGAGCCTGCTGGCCCTGGAGGCGGGTATCCTGGAGGGCACCACCTGGGACAAGATCGAGGCGCTTCGGGAGCGGGGAGCGATCACACCGGCCGAGGCCGAGCGGCTCGACGACGCGTTCACCACCCTCGTCGGCTTCCGGCTGCGTCACCAGGTGCGAAATCTCGCCGAGGGCCGCCTCCCCGACAACTACCTCGACCCCCTGCGGCTCACCCCCCGGGAGAAGCACGAGTTCAAGCGCGCCCTGGAGGAGGTGGGCTGGTTCCTCCATTACATCCGGAGCCGGTACCGGCTGGACTTCATCCGGTAGGGCGGCGACCGGTCCAGGTTCCGCACCCCCCAGCCGCCCAGCCGCCCAGCCGCCTAGCTGCCCAGCCGCCCAGCCGCCTAGCTGCCCAGCCGCCTAGCTGCCCAGCCTATCTCACTCGCTCATGCTCTCCAGGAACTCGGCGTTCGACTTGGTGCCCCGCATCTTGTCGAGCAGGAACTCCATGGCGTCCACCGGGCTCAGGGGCGAGAGCACCTTCCGGAGCACCCACACCCGGTTGAGCTCGAAGGGCGGCAGCAGGAGGTCCTCCTTCCGGGTGCCGGAGCGCTGCATGTCCACGGCCGGGAACACCCGCTTGTCGGCCAGGCGCCGGTCGAGGTGGAGCTCCATGTTGCCGGTGCCCTTGAACTCCTCGAAGATCACCTCGTCCATGCGGCTGCCGGTGTCGATGAGCGCGGTGGCGATGATGGTAAGGCTTCCGCCCTCCTCGATGTTCCGGGCCGCGCCGAAAAACCGCTTGGGCTTGTGCAGGGCGTTGGAGTCCACGCCGCCCGAGAGGATCTTGCCCGAGTGGGGCACCACGGTGTTGTAGGCCCGGGCGAGCCGGGTGATGGAGTCCAGGAGGATCACCACGTCCTTGCCGTGCTCCACGAGCCGCTTGGCCTTCTCGATCACCATCTCGGCCACCTGCACGTGGCGCTGGGCCTGCTCGTCGAAGGTGGAGGAGACCACCTCACCCCGGACCGACCGCTTCATGTCGGTGACCTCCTCGGGCCGCTCGTCGATCAGGAGCACGATGAGGAACACCTCGGGGTGGTTCGTGGTGATGGCGTTGGCGATCTGCTGCAGGAGCACCGTCTTCCCGGTGCGGGGCGGCGCCACGATCAGACCCCGCTGCCCCTTCCCGATGGGCGCGATCAGGTTCACGATCCGCATCGAGTAGTTGGTGGGGTCGGTCTCCACCTCGAGGTTCAGACGCTCGTTGGGGTAGATGGGCGTCAGGTTGTCGAACAGCATCCGGGCCCGGGCCTTTTCGGGCGGGTCGCCGTTGATGCTGTCCACCTTGAGCAGCGCGAAGTACCGCTCCGAGTCCTTGGGGGGCCGGATCTGGCCGCCCACGGTGTCGCCCGTGCGCAGGTTGAACCGCCGGATCTGGCTCGGCGACACGTAGATGTCGTCGGGCCCGGGCAGGTAGCTGTAATCGGGCGAGCGCAAAAACCCGAAGCCGTCGGACAGGAGCTCCAGGGTCCCCTCGGCGAAGATGCTCCCGTTCTGCTCCACCTGGGCCTTGAGCAGGGCGAAGATGAGGTCCTGCTTCCGGAGCCGGTGGGCATCCTCGATGCCCAGGTTCTCGGCCATCTCGGTGAGTTCCGCGATGGGCTTTTCCTTGAGCTCCTGGAGGTGCATGGGGACGGCTTTCGTGCCTTCCTGGGGCGCACTGCGACGCCCGCCTCTGCGTTCGGTGTTTTTCATGGTCTCGATGGGTGTGGATGATGGGTTGGTTGTCGGGTTCGCAGTCGGGAAAAACCGAAATGGGTGTTCGTTCGGGGCGAGCCCGCCGGAACCGCAATGCGCACGGCTCCACGGCGGAGCTGGAGATTCGGAACACTCAGAACTGGTGACGTTTCGGATCCGCCGAAATCGGCTCTCTGCGGCGCGTTACCGATCCCTGGGAGTGGGTCCAGACGGGGAAGACCGGAAGGGCGATGGGATCTGAACGTTTCGAAGTCGCGGCTTTTCTAGCGGTTCCGGCCCCGTTTGTCAACCCCAAAAGCGCCGGTTGTGGGCCCGGATGCGCCCCACCAAGGCCGTCACGGCCTCCTCCAGGCGCTCGGGCGGCCCCCGGTTGTCGAGCACCACGTCGGCCCGCCGGGCCTTCTCGTCGATGGACATCTGGGCGGCGAGCCGCTGCCCGGCCTCCTTTTCGGCCAGACCGTCGCGGAGCATGAGCCGGCGAAGTTGGAGTTCCGGGGGAACGTACACGACCACCACTAGGTCGAACCGGCCCTTGGCCTTGGTCTCGAACAACAGCGGCACGTCGTACACCACCAGGGCCTTCGGGTCGGCGGCCACCGCCTCCCGGACCCGGCGGTCCACCTCGTCCTGGATGCGGGGGTGGAGGATGCGGTTGAGCCGCTCCCGGGCCTCGGCGTCGGCAAACACGATCCGGCCCAGGGCCTCCCGGTCCAGCGACCCGTCGGGCCGGAGGACCCCGTCGCCGAAGGCGGCGCGCACCGCCTCGAGCCCTTCGGTGCCGGGCTTCACCACCTGGCGGGCCACCCGGTCGGCGTCGATCACCACGGCCCCTGCCCTCGCGAACGCCCGGGCCGCCGTGGACTTGCCCGTGGCGATCCCGCCCGTGAGCCCCACGAGCCGGATCGGCCGATCCTCGGGCCACGACCGGATCACGGCACCCCCCACCCGGCGAACGCCAGCATCCGGCCGGCCTCGCCCCGGGCCCGGTGGGAGAAGAACGGCCCCGAGCACCCGGTGCACCCCCCCACCCACTCCATGCGTGGGGGGGGAACCCCGAGGCCGGCCAGTTCCGCCGTGACCCGCCGCCGCAGGTCCACGAACCACCGCTCCCCCCGGCGCCGGGTCCAGGGCCCCCGCCCCAGCGCCTCCACCACCTCTTCGCCGACCTCGTAGCAGCAGGCCCCGATGGCCGGCCCCACGGCCGCGAGGAGCTCCCCCGGCGGTACCCCGAGGGCGCCCACGGCCGCCGAGACCACCCCGGCCGCCGTGCCCCGCCATCCGGCGTGGATCACCGCCACCCGGCGGGTCGGGGGGTGCACCGCGATCACCGGCACGCAGTCGGCCGTGCGCACCCCCAGGAGCACCCCCGGCTCGGGTGCCCCGGCCCAGGCGTCGGCCTCGGGGAGGGGCGCCGGGTGATCCGGGGGCACCACCGCCGCGCCGTGGACCTGTCGCAGCAGCCGAAGCCTCCGCCCCCCGGCCGCCCCCGGCCAACCGGCCGGCGGCTCCGGCGCGAAACTTCCCGCGCCCCGGGTCGTGAACCCGTGGACGAGGCCGGGGACGGCGCCGAGCCGCGGGGCCCGCAGCCACGCCTGGGAACCCGGCCCCGGTTCGGGTATGCTGGCCCCATGGTGCATCGCGCGGTTCTCCTTTGGGTTGCGGCGTGTTTCGCCGCCTCGTCCGCCCTGGCCCTGCCGCCCCCGCCCCGGCTCGCCGACCTCGTGGGCGAACGGCTCGAGTTCCGGGTGCGGTGGGGCGTGATCCCGGCCGCCCGGGCGAGCCTCGAGGTCCTCCCCGGCCCCGGCGGCACCGTGCGGTTCCGGGCCAGGGCCCGCACCCTGCCCTACATCGACACCCTGTACCCCGTGCGAAACCGGGTGGACTCCACCGTGGCCCTGGGGAGCCTGGTGCCCCTGCGCTACTTCAAGCGGGCCAAAGAGGGCTGGGGCGATCCCCGGGAGGTGGAGGTGCTGTTCGATCCGGAGCGGGGCACGTCCCGGTACTTCCGAAACGGCAACCTCAAGAAGGAGCTCCTCGTCCCGCCGGGGGTCCAGGACCCCCTGTCGAGCTTCTACGCCTACCGCACGCGCCCGGTGCCCGACGACGCGCCGGTGCATCTTGACATCACCGACGGAAAGAAGCTCGTCACCGGCACCGTCGCGGTCCTCGGCCGCGAAACCGTGGAGACCCCGGCCGGCCGGTTCGCCACGGTGAAGATCGAGCCCAAGATCGAGGGGATCGGCGGCATCTTCAAAAAGAGCCCCGGCGCGCGCATTTTCATTTGGCTCACCGACGACACCCGCCGGATGCCCGTGAAGCTCCAAAGCGAGGTCATCGTGGGCTCGTTCACCGCGGAGCTCACCGCGGCCCACCTGCCGCCCGGTCTAGCCCCCCCTCACCCCGCCCCTCTCCCCCCGACCGGGGGGAGAGGGAGATAGAGGCTACGCGGCCGCTCCCGCGCCTACTGGCTCCCATCGGCCGCGGACCGGCCGACGGGGCGAGCCCCTTCCCCGAGGTTGCGTTCATTGCCCTTTGGCACCTCACCCCCCAGGCCCCGGATCAACGCGGCCAGGTCCTCGGGCACCGGGGCCGTGAACCGCACGTACTCCCCCGTGCGGGGGTGCTCGAACCCGAGCTTCCAGGCGTGGAGGGCCTGGGCCGGGGCCGCGAGGAGCAGGCGGCGGGCCAAGGGATCCCCCACCCCCCGGGCCCGGGCCGCGCCCCCGTACACGGGGTCCCCGGCCACCGGATGGCCCAGGCTCGCCAGGTGCACCCGGATCTGGTGGGTGCGACCGGTTTCGATCCGCACCTCGAGAAGCGTCGCGCCCCGGAGCTCCGAGAGCACCCGCCACCGGGTCACGGCCGGCCGGGCCCGGGGGGCGTCCACGGCCATTTTCTTGCGATTCGTCGGGTGGCGGCCGATGGGCCGGTCGATCACCCCTTCGCCCCGCATCCGGCCGATCACGACGGCAAGGTAGACCTTTTCGACCGAGCGGGCCCGGAACCGGTTCTGGAGCATCCGGTGGGTCTCGTCGTCCTTGGCCACCACGATGAGCCCCGTGGTGTCCCGGTCAAGCCGGTGGACGATGCCCGGCCGGAGCACCCCGCCCACCCCCGAAAGGTCGCGGAGCCGGTGCAGCAGTGCGTTCACCAGGGTGCCGCCCCGGTGGCCCGGAGCCGGGTGCACCACCATGCCCCGGGGCTTCGCCACCACCGCGAGCCAGGGATCCTCGTGGACCACCTGGATCGGCAGTTCCTCCGGCTCCACGTCCCACCGCTCCGGCGGCGGGATCTCCACCTCCACCGCCTCGCCCCCCCGGAGCTTCCGGCTCGGCTTGGGCACCCGGCCGTCCACCCGGACCCGCCCCTCGGCCATCAGGGCCTGGAGGCGCGATCGGCTCACGGGCAGGTCCCGGCCGGCCAGGAACCGGTCGAGCCGCTCGCCCCGGGCCTCGGGGGGCACGGTCAGGCGGTGGATGTCGGAACGGGGAGCGCTCGCCACGGGCCCGGGTCTCCTTGGTAGAGGTGTCCGAGGTGGGCCCGTGCATACCCGAGGGGACGGGGCCGGGTCAACGCCGTCGGGGCCGGCCTGGCGCACTGTTCCCACGACGCCAGCGTA
The DNA here is from genome assembly GCF_054681715.1 of Deferrisoma sp. Lineage (NCBI taxonomy): Bacteria > Pseudomonadati > Thermodesulfobacteriota > Deferrisomatia > Deferrisomatales > Deferrisomataceae > Deferrisoma > Deferrisoma sp. Next base: position 16,966 of record NZ_BAAHFQ010000025.1, on the reverse strand, counting down.
TTGGCCGGGCTCGTCTGCAGCGCCAAGGAGCGAAACTCCAGGTGAACCCTCAAACCTCGGGGGGTTCCTGATCGCCCTGCCGGACACCCAGGCCCGGGCCCTCGGCCCGGATCGCGGCGTGGACGCCGCTCCCACACCGGGGCCTGACCCGGGCGGCCTCCCGGAGCCGTCGCGAAAGATGGGTCTTCGCCTGGTGGATGTTGACGGTGCGCATGCCCAGAACCTCCCTGCGCGGGGACGAACCGCCGATCCGCGCCCTTTGTCAAGGGCCCAACCAGTGCTCCACCGGCTTTTCGAGGAACTCTGTCAGGGGAATTCCCTCTCCCCCCACGATCAAGGTGCGGGTCGGCGCGAAGGCTCGGGCAAAATGGCTCAGTCCGGGCAGAGCGTGGGGGGTGCGGCCGCTCTTGACCTCGATCGCAACGAGCCGGCGGCCGGCCCGGAACACGAAGTCCACCTCCCGGTTGCGTTCGCGCCAGTAGTACAGCTGGCACACGCCTCCCGCGGACGCGTTGGCGAGATGCGCTCCCACGGCCGACTCCACGAGACGGCCGCGGAACTCCCTGTCGGTCAGGGCCTCTTCCGGCCCCAGGCCTGTGATCGCGGTCATCAGCGCGGTGTTCAGCACCTGGAGCTTTGGGCTCGAGCCTCTTCGCCGCACGGGTTGAGCCGCATATTTCTGCAGGCCGGTGAGCATGCCGGCCCGGCCGAGCAGGTCGAGGTAGTGGGCCAAGGTGGTCGTGTTCCCCGCATCCTGAAGCTGGCCCAACATCTTGGTGTAGGACAAGACCTGTCCCGAGTAACGGCAACCCAGGTCGAACACACGCCGGAGCAAGGCGGGTTTATCCACCCGCGTCATCATCAGCACGTCGCGCGCGATGGTCGTCTCGACGAGAGCGTCCAGCACATAGCGGCGCCATCGCGCCGGGTCGTCGGCGAGCGGGGCGGCGCCCGGGTAACCGCCGAAGTAGAGATAGTCGTCCGGCGAGAACCCGAAGGCGGTGCGCATCTCGGGGTAGGACCAGTGGGGCAGGTGGATCACCTCGAATCGCCCCGCGAGGCTCTCCGTGAGCCCACGCTGCATGAGGAGCGGCGCGGAGCCGAGCAAGACGACCTTGAGCGGTGTTCCGGCGCGGGTGTCTTCGTCCCAAAGTCGCTTTACGGCCTCGGACCACCGGGGGATCTTCTGGATCTCGTCGAGAGCCAGAACCGCTCCGGCCTTCCCCGCGCCAGCGGCCGCGAGCCGTCCTCGCTCCCATTGGGCGGCAAGCCACGCGGTGTCGCCGGGAGCCGGTTCGTCCGCGGAAACGAACACAGCCGGCAGGTCGAGCCGGCTCAGTACCTGACACACAAGTGTCGTCTTGCCGACCTGGCGGGGGCCGGAGACCACCTGCATGAACCGCCGTGGCTCCGCAAGCCGGGCCGCGAGGACCTTGGCCTGGCCGCGCTCAAAGGGAGGAAGCGGAACGGTACTCATCATGCTGAGTAAATTTACTCAATGCCACGAGTAATCTCAAGGGCGGGGCGGGCGGCGGGAAAGGCGTGGCTCGGATCGTGGGCCGCGCGAGCCATGGGTCGCTCGGGACGTGCGTGAAGCCCTCTGAGACGGGAAGGGCCGGGCCGTCAGGACGAGAGAACGGCGCCTGCCGCCCATTGGGCGGGCCCAAAGATCCTGCCCCTGTATCCCCACGGGATTCATCAACACCCGAACAGGTCCAGCACCGGCTCGCCGTACTGCAGCAACTTCCGGTCTGCCGTCAGGAAACCGAACCCCTCCACCCGGGCCTGGGCCACGTGGATGCGATCGAACGGGTCGCTGTGCAGCGCCAGGAGGGCGAAGACTCCCAAGGTGTAATCCGAGGTGACCGGAATTTCGACGTACCCATGCCCCACGAGCAGCCGACGCAGCCGCTCCGAGGAGGAACTCCTGGAGCAGGCCCGGGCCGTTCACGCGCGGGGCAAGACCGTGGTCATCGTCACCCACTCCGACACGGTGGCCGCCCTGGCCGAGCGGATCGTCACGATCCGCGACGGCCGGGTGGCGGCGGGGTGAGCCGGGGGCCCGGCGGTTCACGGGGTCTCGAGCGCTGACCGGAGGCCGGCGTCGCCCGAGGGCTTGACGCGGGGCCGGGGGCAGAATAGCATGCGCATATTCGCATATTACATCAGATGCACCCAACCCGAGGGGATCGAACATGAAGGACCTGGACATCCGGGAAAAGGCCGACCTGCTCCGGCTCCTCGGCCATCCGACCCGTCTCCTGATCCTGGAGGAACTCGCTCGGGGCGTGAAGTGCGTCACCGACATCCGGGATCTGCTGGACATCCCCCAGCCCAACGTGTCCCAGCACCTGGCCGTGCTGCGCCAGGCCCGCCTGGTGGACTTCTACGAGGACGGCCAACTCCGGTGCTACTACCTGCTGCGGCCGGCCCTGGTGGGCGCGCTCCTGGAGTTCCTGGTCGGCGAGTACCCGGTGGTCAAACGCGACCGGGAGGACGTGCGCCGCGAGGGCCGGCTGCGCGAGCAACAGCGGGGCCGGGCAGCGGCCTGTGAGGCGTAAGGCCTCGGGAGGCTTCCGCCATGGGAAGAGGTCCATCCAAGGATCAACGCCGCCACTGGACCGAGGTGTACGCCCGGACGCCGGCGTTCTTCGGCGAGGGGCCGAGCGAGTTCGCCCGCGTGGCCCTGGAGCGGTTCCGGGCCGAGGGCGCCGGCAGCGTGCTGGAGCTGGGGTTCGGCCAGGGCCGCGACACCCTGTTTTTTGCGGAGAACGGTCTGCGGGTCACCGCCCTGGACTACTCCGAGCAGGCCGTGCGGGAGGTGCAGGAGGCGGCCAGGGCCCGGGGGCTCTCGGAGCGGATCGAAGCCGGGATCCACGACGTGCGGGACCCGCTGCCGTTCCCGGAGGGCGCGTTCGACGCGTGCTACGCCCACATGCTGCTGTGCATGGAACTCACCGAGGCCGAGATCGGGTTCGCGCTGGCCGAGGTCCACCGGGTGGTCAAGCCCGGGGGCCTCGTGCTGTACACGGTGCGCAGCGATCACGACAAGCACTACCGCGCCGGCACCCACCTGGGCGAAGACATCTACGAGGTGGGCGGGTTCGTCGTGCACTTCTTCACCGGGGAGAAGATCCGCCGTCTCGCCCGGGGGTACGAGGTGCTGGATGTGGGCCGCATGCAGGAGGGGAGCCTGCCCCGGGACCTGTACGTGGTAACCCTTCGGAGGCGTCCGGGCCCCATGCCCGGGCAGGTGGGGGAGAACAGCATGGAGACGTCCATGACACGGTTCGAGGCGTTCTTCGAGGCCGTGAAGTCAGACCCGGCGCTGGAGCCCAAGACCCGGGGGCTCCTGTTCCTGGCCGCGTCGCTCGCGGCCGGCTGCGAACTCTGAACCGACTGGAGCCTCGCGGTCGCGAGGGAGAGCGGAGCCACCGACGACGAACTGCACGCCGCCACCGCCATCGCCATGAGCGTGACGGCCCACCAGACCCGCCTGCTGTTCGACAAGATGAAGGGCCAACACCCTCCGGCCCCGACGCCTGAGGGAGGAGCGGCTGCTGAGGCGCATGAGCCGGGGGCCACATGAGGCCGTTGACGGGTGCTTCGGCGAAGCACGTGAACGACCCTTCGTGCTGACGGATCGGCAGCGATGCCCGGACCGACGCAAAACGTGCTCCTGTTCCTTGCCCGGGGGTTCGAGGACCTGGAGACCGCCGCCGTGACCGCGGTCTGCGGCTGGACCGGGTACCGGGAGCATCTTCCTTCGATCCACCTCACGACCACGGGCCTGCATGCCGAGGTGCAGGGCCGCTTCGGCACCCGGATCCGGCCCCACCGCCACCTTGAGGACGTGGACCCGGACGAATACGCCGCCCTGGCCGTGCCCGGGGGCTTTTTCAGCCACGGGTTCGATGAGGCGTTCGATCCCCGCCTGTACCGGATCGCCCGGGCGATCCACGCGCGGGGGGGCATGATCGCCACCTGGTGCGTCGGGGTTCTGCCCATCGCCGAGGCGGGCTTGCTGCGGGGCGGGCGGGCCACCACCTACCGGTTCAGCCGCCACCACGACAACCCTGGGCGCCTGCGGGCCCTGGGGTGCGAACCGGTTCCCGATCCCCTCGTGGTCTGGAACCGGATCGTTTCGTGCGCCGGCCCCGCCCAGTCCCTCGATGTGGCCTTCCTCTTGCTGGAGTTCCTGGTCGGAGAGACCCGGGCCGCGGAGGTGCGTCGGTATCTCGCCGGAGTCGACGGAGAGGGCATGGGATGACAGCGACCGCGTGGAAACGGGCCGTGGCCGTGGGCGCGGCCATCGGGGCCCTGAACTTGGGGCACTACGCCCTCACCGCGAGGGCGCCCGGTTTGGAGGTGCCCTTCGGCATCTTTCCCGGTGGGTTTCCGGTGGCGGCGATGGCCGCAGCCGCCGGAAGGCTGAGCCCCGAACTCAAGATCATGCTGGTGTTCGGGCTGGGGGTGGTGATCGGTGCCGCCGGGAGCGCGTATCGAACGGGCGGGTTCGTCTGGCATGGCCGGTTGCCGGTGAGGGAGTTGCTCCAGGGGCTGGCCGGCGGGATGGTCATGGCCGTGGGGGTATGGATGGCCCAGGGATGCCTCAACAAGCACGGCCTCAGCGGTACCCCCGGGCTCATGCTGAGCAGCTGGGTCACAATGGCCGGCATCGCCGCCACAGCGTGGCTCCTGGCCCGACCGGGACGACGGGGTGCCCGATGATCCCGGCGGCGGTGTTCGTGGTGGGAGTGGTCGTGGGCGTGATCGTGCAGCGTTCGCGGTTTTGCGTGTTCGGGGCGATGACCGACTGGTTCGGGCAAGGCCGGCCGGAGCGGGTCCTCATGGTGATCGCAGCGGTGGCCGTATTCGGGCTGGTGAACCTCGTGGGCTACCGCCACGAAGCCGAGTACCCGGGCGCCCTGTTCCTCGTCGGCGGCGTGGTACAGGCTGTGGGCTACGCCCTCGGCCGGGGCTGCCCCCTCACATTGCTCGTACGGCTCGGGGAGGGGAGCCGGTTCCACCTGGCGGTGTTCGCGGGGTTCCTGGTGGGCGTGGGGCTGTACACGGGGTTGGTCGCCCGCCCCGTAGAGGCCCTGCTCGGCCGCGTCACGTGGACCGGCGCCCAGACGATCGGGGCGTTGTTGCGCTGAGTGACAACGCCGACCGCCCCTCACCACACCTGCCGCGTGAACGGGAGCGCCAGGAGGTGGGCGACCCGCAGCCGGGCCGGGTCGCGGTTGTCGCCCATGCCGTTGCGGATGCGGACCTGGTCCGCGTCGGTCCGCAGCGTTCCCAGGACCCGGGCCCACAGGGAGAAGATCGTCCCGTAGCTGGTGTTGCGCTCGCGGATGATCACCGAGTGGTGGATGGACGGCGGCACGAACAGAAACCACCTCGCCCGCTCCAAGGCCAGGAACAACACAAACTCTCCCCGCACGAACGCGGCCCGCGCCAGGGCCCCTTGCTCCGGGGATCACGCTTCGAGGTCCCGCCGCATCCGTTCGTACTCCTCCCGGGAGATCTCACCCGCGGCGTAGCGGCGCTTGAGGATCTCCAGGGGCGTCTCGTCCCGCCGGCGCGGCTGCTGCCCCAGGAACCAGCGAACCGCTAGCACCACGCCCACGGCCACGATCCCCCAGAACAGGATCATCACGAGCCACCCGAACCCCGGCATGGCGCCGCCCATCGGTCCGTGTCCCATCCTCCAGATCACCTCCGTCTCTCGTTGACCATCAGGCTACCGCCACCGGCCGAGGGGTGCGTTTCCTCGACGGGCCGGCCCCGGTTCTCGCCCTCGACAGCAACCCTAATCCGTGCGGCGCGGTGAGCAACCGCGCGACCTGAAAAAAATTTCCCGATCCCCTTGCTTCCGTACTTAGGTACGGGTGGTAGGCTGGTGTGTGAGTGCCGGAGCAACCCACCGGCGACGCGTCGCCGGGGCGCACGCCAAGCCTGTGCCCCATGGAAACGGGAGAGAGTCCCATGCCCTCCGAAAGCCCCAACCGGATCCGCGGCGAACTCACCATCGGCCGGGTGGCCGAGGCGGCCGGGGTGGGGGTCGAAACGGTGCGGTTCTACGAGCGAAAGGGCCTGATCGAGCAACCCGAGAAACCCCCGTCGGGCCGCCGCACCTACCCGCCCGAGGTCGTGGCCCGGATCCGGTTCATCCGCCGGGCCAAGGACCTGGGGTTCACGTTGCGGGAAATCGCGGAACTTCTGGAACTCAGGGTGGACCCGGGCGGGAACTGCGCCGCGGTGCGCGCCCGGACCCTGGCCAAGATGGCGGACATCGACCGGAAGCTGCAAGCGCTGGATCGGATGCGCGCCGCCCTGGCCCGTCTGGCCGACGCCTGCGCGCGGGGCGGCGCGGCCGCGGACTGCCCGATCCTGGAGGCCCTGGAGGCGGAGGGCCCTGGGGCCGACCGCAACACGGTATACCCGGCCCCCCCGTCCGGAGAGGAGGACCTTCATGACCGCTGACCCGACCCGCTCCGGGGGAACGTGCGCCGCGTCCCGGTCCGGCGCCCCCCGCGGAACCGCCCTGGGCGCCGTGGGCGCGGTGGCGGCCGCGGTGCTGGCCTCGGCTTGCTGCATCGGGCCGCTTCTGGCCGTGTTCGCCGGGGTCACCGGCGCGGCCGCCCTGGCCCGGCTCGAGCCCTACCGGCCTTGGTTCGCGGCGCTGATGGTGGTGTTTCTGGGCTACGGGTTCTACCGGGCCTACTGGCGCCCCTGGCGGGGCGAGGCCTGCTGCACGCCTGCGTCGCTTCGGGTGCAACGGGTGATCCTGTGGATTGCCACGGTGCTCGCCGCAGCGCTGTTCTGGTTCCCCCGGTTCCTGCCCCTGTTGATGGGTTGATGCGCCACAGGAGGTGATACTGATGAGAAGAATAGGATTTGCCGCACTCATGGCCCTGCTGGTGCTCGGCGTACTGGCGGCGTCCTCGCCGACCCCTGCCGGTGCCGAAAGCCGCACGGCCGTGCTCCGGGTGGAGGGCATGACCTGCGCGGCCTGCACCTTCGCTGTGAAGGCCGCCCTCCAGAAGGTCGAGGGGGTGGAGGCGGCCGAGGTGAGCTTTCGGGAGAAAAAAGCCGTGGTCACCTACGACCCCGCCCGAACCAGCCAAAAAGTCCTGATCGAGGCCGTGGAGTCCACCGGGTTCCGGGCCGCACCCCTTTCCGAAGGAGGAGAAACGCGATGAGCGACTGCTGTTCCGGGGGCCTGTGCTCCGAGAAAACCTACCTCACCTTCCGCCGCCAGGACGGCTCGCCCTGGATCCCCATGTACGTGCAGGAGGTGGAGTCCGAGAAGTGCCTCGGCTGCGGCAAATGTGTGGCCGTGTGCCTGGGCGGGTGCTACGAGATGGTCGAGGTGAGCGGCGAAACGAAGGCCCGGGTCGTGAACCCCGGCAACTGCATGGGCGACTGCCACTGCCACAAGGTCTGCCCCGTAGAGGGCGGCGCCATGACCTGCCAACCGGTGGAGATCGGGTAATACGAGGAGGGCGCACCATGCCCAGTGACTCCTACGATCTCGTCATCCTGGGCGGGGGCGCCGCCGGGTTTGCCGCGGCCACCGAGGCGGACCGCCGGGGCGTTCGCACCCTGCTGGTGAACCAGGGGCTCCCCATGGGCGGCACCTGCGTGAACGTGGGGTGCATGCCCACCAAGCACCTCCTGGCCGCGGCCGCGGCGCTCCACGGGGCCCGCCATCCGCGCTTCCGGAGCGTCGGCGCCTCGAATCCGGCCTTCGACTTTCGGCGGGCGATCGCGGAAAAGGATGCGCTCGTGGCCGGCGCCCGGGCGGCGAACTACCGCGACGTGCTCCAGGGCTTCTCCCACGTCACCTGGGTCGAGGGCCGGGGGGCGTTCGTCTCGGACCACGTGCTGCGGGTCGGGGAGCGCGAGGTTCGTGCGGAGCAGGTTCTGATCGCCACGGGCTGCCGCACCCGGGTGCCCCCGATCCCGGGGCTCACCGAGGCCGGGTTTCTCACGAACCGGGAGGCCCTGGCCCTGGAGCGGCTGCCTCGGAGCCTGGCCGTGCTCGGCGGCGGGGCCCTGGGCCTCGAGTTCGCCCAGATGTTCGCCCGGTTCGGGGCCACGGTGACCGTGGTGGAGGCGGCCGCCCGGATCCTCCCGGCCGCGGAACCCGAGATCTCCCGGGCGCTCCGCGGCTGTCTCGAGGCCGAGGGGATCCAGGTTCGCACCGCCGCCCGGGTCGCCCGCGTGGACCGAACCCCCCGGGGCCGACGCCTGACCCTGGAGCGTGAAGGGGAGGCCGTGGACCTCGCGGTCGAGGAGATCCTGGCGGCCACCGGGGTCACCGGAAATATCGAGGACCTGAACCTGGAAGCCGCGGGGATCGAGGCGGCGGGAGGGTTCGTGCGGGTGGACGAGCACCTCCGGACGAACGTTCCCAACGTCTGGGCCGCCGGCGACGTGGCCGGCCCTCCGTGCCTCGAAACCGTGGCCGCCAAGCAGGGAAAACTCGCGGTGGAAAACGCCTTCGGGGGCGGGGGCAACCCCCTCGACCTCGCGAGCGTTCCCTTCGCCGTGTTCACCGAACCGGAGGCCGCCTGGGTCGGGGTCACCGAGGCCGAGTACATGGCCCGCCACGGCACTTGCACCTGCCGCACCGTGCCCCTGGAACGGGTGCCCCGGGCCCTGGCCGCCAGCGACACCCGGGGCCTCGTGAAGATGATCGCCCACCACGAAACCGGGCGGGTCGTGGGCGTCCACCTCCTGGCCCCCCACGCCGCCGAACTCGTGCACGAGGCCGTGCTCGCCGTGCGGTTCGGCCTCACGGTGGACGACCTGATCGACACGGTGCACGTGTTCCCCACTTTTTCGGAGGCCGTCAAGATCGCGGCCCAGGCGTTCCGGCGCGACATCACCCGCATGAGCTGCTGCGTGGAATAGGCGGCGGCGAACGGAGGTCCCCATGCAGAGAATGCTCGGGCTGCTCACGGCGGCCCTGCTGGCCCTCGGGTCCGCCGCCCCGGCGGCGGCACAAACCCCGGCCGCGGAGAACACCTTCCTCATCCACGCCAAGACCTCGCTCAAGCTCGACGACGCCCAGATCTGCGCCGTGCCCAACGTGGCGTGGGCCGCCCTGCAGAAGGGGTACCGGGTGGTGATCCTGTTCGACGCGAGCGGGGTGACGGCCATCAAGAAAGGGGGCCTGTTCGGCGGGGACCGCACGCCCCTGGACAAGGCCGAGCTGCCCGAGCGGGAGCGACGGTCCCTGAGCGAGCAGCTGGGCGTCCCCCTGGAGCGGGTTCCCGCGGACTACGGAGCCTACGTACGGCTCCTCAAGGAGAAATACGGCGTGGAACTCTACGCCAACCGCACCATGATGCTCCTCTACAAGATCCCCGAAGACCGGATTGACCCCGCCGTGAAGCCGGTGGGGCTCGCCGAGATGATCCGGCTCTTCGAGGGCGCGAACGTGTACGTGGCGTACTGAGCGCCCGCCCTCGCACCGCCGGAATCTCGCCGAGGCGAACGGCGTCCTCCGGGAGTTCCCCCCGCCCTGCCGGCCCCGGCCCGCCGGATCCTTCCGGGTAACTTCGGTCCGCGGTCACCGGTCCGTGGTCTTCGGTCCCTTGGCCCTAAGCGCGGCAGCCCACCGGTTGGCCGAGAGGAGCACCCTCGTGTTCTTGGGAACAGGCCGCCCCGCGGCCTACGGGAGATCCCGTCCGCCGGCCCGGGGTTGCCATCCTCCCGCCACGGGGTACATTCCCCACTGCGGCGGTGCCGGCCCGGCGCGCCGCGGAAAGCACGGGGCCCAGCCGGGGACGAACGGGCGGGAATGGCACCCCCGCCCACAAGGAGAACGGATCCATGGCGCAACGGGAGTACGACCTGGGCGTGCTGGGCGGCGGGGCCGCCGGGCTCACCGTGGCGGCCGGGGCGGCCCAGTTCGGGGCCAAGACGATCCTGATCGAGAAGGCCGACCGGCTCGGCGGCGACTGCCTGCACTTCGGGTGCGTGCCCTCCAAGACCCTGATCCGCACGGCCGGCGTATGGGCCCAGACCCGGCGCGCGGCCGAGTTCGGGCTTCCGGAACTCGACCTCCCCCCCGTGGACCTCGCGGCCGTCATGGCCCGGGTGCGCGCCGTGATCGAGACGATCCAGGAGCACGACTCCCCCGAGCGGTTCTGCCGGCTCGGGGCGGAGGTACGCTTCGGCGAGGCCCGGTTCGTGGACCCCCACACCGTGGACCTCGGAGGGGAGTCGATCTCGGCCCGGGCCTGGGTGATCGCCACGGGCTCCCGCCCGGCCCTCCCGCCGGTGGAAGGGCTCGCCGACACGCCCCACTGGACCAACGAGACCGTCTTCGCCCAGACCCGGCTGCCCGAACGGCTCCTCGTGCTCGGCGGGGGCCCTATCGGCCTCGAGCTCGCCCAGGCGTTCGGGCGGCTGGGCGCCCGGGTCACGGTGGTGGAGTTCCTGGACCGGATCCTGGGTCCCGAGGACCCCGACGTGGCCGAGATCCTGCGGGAGCGGCTCGGGGCCGAGGGCCTGGAGATCCGCACCGGCACCAAGGCCGTGCGGGCCGAACCCCACGGCGACGGGGTCCGGCTCACCGTGGCGCCGGCCAAGGGCGGGGGGCCGGAGGAGACGATCGAGGCCGACGCGCTCCTCGTGGCCACCGGCCGCCGGCCCAACGTGGAGGGGCTCGGGCTCGAGGCCGCCGGGGTCGAGTTCACACCCCGGGGCATTCCCACCGACAAGCGGCTTCGCACCAACGTCAGGCACATCTACGCCTGCGGGGACGTGAACGGGAAGTTCCCGTTCACCCACGTGGCGGGGTATGAGGGAAGCATCGCGCTCACGAACGCGATCCTTCGGCTCCCCCGCAAGGCCGACTACACCAAGGTGGCCTGGTGCACCTACACCGACCCCGAGGTAGCCAGCGTGGGCCTGAACGAAACGCGCGCCCGGGAGGCCGGGGTGGAGTACCGGGTGCTCGAGGAACGGTTCGCCGAGAACGACAGAGCCCTGGCCGAGGGCGAGCCCCACGGCAAGATCAAGGTGCTGGTGAGCCCCAAGGGCAAGGTGCTCGGGTGCCAGATCGTGGGGGCCCACGCCGGGGAACTCATCCACGAGTGGGTGGTGGCCCTGGGGGGCGGGGTGAAGCTCTCGACCGTGGCCGGGGCGATCCACGTGTACCCGACCCTGTCGGAGATCTCCAAGCGGGCGGCCGGCGCCTACTTCGCCGAGAAACTCTTCAGCGACCGGACCAAGGGGGTGCTCCGGTTCCTGTTCCAGCTCAAGGGCCGGGCCTGCACGCCCGCGCCGGAGTAAGGAGACCCGCTTCGCCGCGACGAACAACCGAGGGCCTGTTGCGAACCACGGACAACACGGAGGGCACGGAGCCAAAGCCGGGAAGCGGGGAGGCTGGGACGCGAGGAGGCAACCCCCGCGTTATTCGGTCAGGATCCTCTCGAATCCTTTGAGTGAGGCTGCTGGGTCGGGGGCCGTTGTTCCAAAATCCATCCACCGGGCAATCCCGCCCGAACATGAAGAGGAGGTGCACCATGAAACGCATCGCGATCCTGTCCGCCGCCCTGTTCGCCCTGGCCGCCGTGGGCTGCGCCGGGCCCCAGGCCCGGGGCGAAAAGCCGATCACGAAGCAAACCCACATCAAGTGCCCCAAGTGCGGGGTGGAGTTCACCGTGGGCGAGGGGCTGAACGCCCTCGAAAAGGGCCGGTGACGGCCGCGCGGGCCGGGGAACGTTCCCGGCCCGCTCTCGTTCCCCCTGCGGTCCGGCCCCCCACCGGACCGGCGAGGTGCCGATGATCCGATCCGCCCTCCTGGCGGCCGCCCTGTGCCTCTGGGCCGGCTTGGCGGCCGCCGCGCCCAAGGCCGAACTCTGGCCCCGCTGGCAGACCCACGACCCCGAAAGCACCCGGACCGTGGACCACTCGGCCTGGGACCGGTTCCTGCGGACCTACGTCGTCACGGGCCACCCCTCGGGGGTCAACCGGGTGCGCTACGCCGCGGTCACGCCGACGGACCGGGCGAATCTGCGGGCCTACCTGGACCGGCTCGAGGCCACGCCGGTCGGCCGGCTCAACCGGGCCGAGCAGAAGGCCTTCTGGATCAACCTCTATAACGCGCTCACGGTGTGGGTGGTGCTCGAGAACTACCCGGTGGAGAGCATCCGGGACATCCGGTCGGGCTGGTTCCGCCCGGGCCCCTGGGACCGCAAGCTCGCCGCGGTGGAGGGGGTGGACCTCACCCTGAACGACATCGAGCACCGGATCCTCCGGCCCATCTTCCGGGACAACCGGGTCCATTACGCCGTGAACTGCGCCAGCATCGGCTGCCCCAACCTCCGGCCCGAGGCGTTCACGGCCGCCAACACCGAGGCCCTTCTGGACCGGGCGGCCCGGGAGTACGTGAACCACCCCCGGGGGGCCCGGCTCGAGGGCGACCGGCTGGTGCTCTCGAGCATCTACGACTGGTTCCAGGAGGACTTCGGGGGCTCCGAGGCCGGGGTGCTCGCCCACCTGGCCCGCTACGCCCGGGCCCTGAAAGGGTTCCGGGGAACCATCGACTACGCCTACGACTGGAGCCTGAACGACGCCGGGCCGTAGGCGACCCCGTCCCGGCCCCACCGAAGGAAAGGAGGCCTCCATGGCGAACCCCGCCGCCGAACCCGCCCCGGCACCCCGACCCCGCTCGTCGCGCGGCAAGCTCCTCGCCGCGGCCGCGGCCGTGGTCGCGGCCGTGGTGGCCGTGCGGGTGTTTCCCGTGCAGGAGCGGCTGGTGGCCGCCCTGGACTGGATCGACCGGATGGGGCCGGCCGGGGTGGTCGTGTACGTGGCCCTCTACGTCGCCGCCACCGTGTTCTTCGTGCCCGGGTCGGTCATCACCCTGGGCGCCGGGGCGATCTACGGGGTGATCGAGGGCACCGCGATCGTGTCGGTGGCCTCCACCCTGGGGGCCACGGCCGCCTTCGTGATCGGCCGGTACCTGGCCCGGGACTGGGTGGCCCGGAAGATCGAGGGGAACCCCCGGTTCCGGGCCGTGGACGACGCCGTGGCCCGGGAGGGCTGGAAGATCGTGCTGCTGACCCGCCTGTCGCCCGTGTTCCCCTTCAACCTCCTGAACTACGCCTACGGGCTTACCCAGGTGAGCCTGCGCCACTACTTCTTCGCCTCGTGGATCGGCATGCTCCCCGGCACGGCGATGTACGTGTACATCGGGTCCCTGGCCGGCGACCTCGCCCGGCTGGGCGCCGGCGGGCGCACCCGCACCCCGGCCGAGTGGATCCTCTACGGGGTGGGCCTCGTGGCCACCGTGGCGGTCACCGTGTACGTCACCCGGATCGCGCGGGCGGCCCTGGCGAAGAAGGTCTGACCCGCCCCCATGTCCCGCCTGTTCGCCGACGCCGTGACCCGGGCTAAGGGCATCCTGGAGGCCAACTGGACCGGGGCCTACACCAAACCCGCGCCGGGCCTCTACCCCCACCAGTGGAACTGGGACTCGGGGTTCATCGCCATCGGGCTCTCCCACTACGACACGGCCCGGGCGTGCCGGGAGATCGAAAGTCTGCTCGGGGCCCAGTGGCGAAACGGCATGGTGCCCCAGATCGCCTTCAACCCCGCGGCGCTGGGCCACTACTTCCCGGAACCCGACTTCTGGCAGGCACAGCGCTCGCCCGACGCGCCCGAGGGGGTGCTCACCTCGGGCATCACCATGCCCCCGGTCCTGTCCATCGCCGCGGAGGCGGTGTGGCGAAACGCCCGGAACCGCCGGGCCGTGCGGCCGTGGCTCGAGCGCGTCTACCCCCGGCTCCGGGCCCTACACGCCTACCTCTACCGGGAGCGCGACCCGGCGGGCGAGGGGCTCGTCTACATCCGCCACCCCTGGGAGTCGGGCATGGACAACTCCCCCACCTGGGACGACCCCCTTTCGCGGATCCGGATCGAGCCCGGCACCCTGCCCCCCTACGAACGAAGGGACCTGGGCCACGGGGTCGACCCGGCCATGCGGCCCACCGACGCCGACTACGACCGCTACGTGTTCCTGGTGGACCTCTTCCGCCGGCACCGCTACGACGAGGCGGCCATCCGGGCCGAGTGCCCGTTTCTCGTGCAGGACCCCCTGTTCAACGCGGTGCTCGCCCGGGCCGACGAGGCCCTGGCGGAGCTGGCCCGCGCCCTGGGGGAAGATCCGGGCGAGGCCCTGGGATGGGCCGAGGCCACCCGACGGGCCCTGCGGGAGAAGCTCTGGCACCCCGAGCACAGCATCTTCGACGCCTGGGATCTGGTGGCCGACCGGCCCATTGAGGTGGACACGGCCGCCGGGTTCCTGCCGCTCTACGCCGGCGCCCCCACCCCGGAGCAGGGCCGGGCCCTGTACGAACGGCTCAACACCGCGTCGTTTTGCGGCCTGCACCAGGGCAACTGCTTCACGATTCCCAACTTCGATACCCAGCAAGAAGGGTTCGCCCGGGAGAACTACTGGCGCGGGCCGGTGTGGATCAACGTGAACTGGATGCTGGCCCAGGGGCTTCGCCGCTACGGCTACACCCTCAAGGCCGACTCGGTGGAAAAGGACCTCCTGCAGCTCCCCATCCGGTTCGGGTTCCGGGAGTACTACGACTCGTTCGACGGCACGGGCTACGGCGCCGAGGGGTTCAGCTGGACCGCGGCCCTGTTCATCGACCTGGCCGAGCGGCTCCACGGGGACGACCCGGCCGGGCCCGGGATCTGGCGCCGGGTCCGGGGGGCCGTGGCCCCCATGCGGCAACTCAACGACGGGCCCGCGGCCGAAGGGGTGGCGCCCGAGCGGCTCGCGGCCGAACTCATGGCAGCTGTGCGGGCCCTGGCCCGCCGGTTCTACGACACGCGCCGGGGTCGGGTGGACTACGAGCGGCTGGGCGCCTCGGCCGAGTACGCCCGGTACAGGGAACTCGCGGCGGCGCTCCGGTCGTTCGACCTCGGCCTCCTGGTGGGCCGCCGGGAGAAGCTCGCCTTTTGGGTGAACCTCTACAACACCATCGTGGTGGACGCGGTGGTGGCCCTGGGGGTCCGGCGGTCGGTCCAGGAGGTGCCGGAGCTGTTCCGCCGGGTGTGCTACCGGATCGGCCCGTACCGGTTCACCCCCGACGACATCGAGCACGGGGTGCTCCGGGGCGACGCCCGCCCTCCCTTCCGGCCGTTCCGGCAGTTCGGGGCGCGGGATCCCCGCCGGGCCTTCGCCGTGGTGCCCCCGGACCCCCGGATCCACTTCGCCCTGGTGTGCGGGTCGCGCTCGTGCGCCCCCATCGACGCCTACGAGGCCGACCGGATCGACACCCAGCTCGACCAGGCCGCCCGGAGCTTCGTGAACTCCTCGGAGGTGATCGTGATCCCCGAGGAGGGCCGGGTGCTCCTGTCCCAGATCTTCCGCTGGTACGAGGCCGACTTCGGGGGCCGCACCGGGGTGGTGGACCTCCTGTGCGACCACCTGGCCGACGAACGGCTCCGGGGGTTCCTCCGACGAAACGCCGACCGGGTGGCGTTCGAGTACCTGGAGTACGACTGGAGCCTGAACCGGTAAGTCAGGAAAAGGCGCGGCGGAGATTGCGACCCCCGCGGGTTTGACGTAACCTGAACGCGATTTTGTACGTCAGCCAGGAGCCCCCTTGGACGACGGCCCAAGGGGGCCACACCCCTCACCCCCGACCGACGGGAGGGAACCGGGGCCCGGTTTGGGCCCCCCATCGAGTCCCGGGCAGGAGTCCGCGATGCAGACCAAGCTTACCCTGCGCATGGATGAAGAGGTAATCAGGAAGGCGAAACGCTGGGCCGCCAGCCGCGGCATTTCCCTCTCCAAGGCCGTGGAGGAGTTCCTGGCCCTCGCGGCCGACGCAAACGACGATTCCCTCCAAGGGCTTGACGACTGGACGCGGGCCTTGTTGGGCGCCGGCCGGGGGACGGAGCCCCCTTGGTCGGACGAGGAGATCGAGGAAGAACTCGGGAGGCATTGGGAGGAGAAGCACCGGTGAAGGCGGTGCTCTTCGACCTCAATGTGGTCCTCGACGTTCTTCTCGCCCGGGAGCCCCACGTGGGAGCCTCGGCAAAAGCCCTCGACCTGGCGTCCGGGAAAGACGTGCAAGGGTTCATCGCCGCCCACTGCGTAACCACCCTCTTCTACCTGCTCCGGCGAAGGGTCGGAACCGATCGAGCCCACAGGGTCACAGCCCACCTGTTGGAGCGCCTCCGCGTCGCACCGGTGGACGAGCAGGTGGTTCGATCGGCCCTCGCCTCCGCGTGGCCCGACCTCGAAGATGCCGTGTGCCACGCGGCCGCGCGGGCTGTCGGAGCCGAGTGCATCGTCACCCGTAACGTCGAGGACTTCCGGAGCAGCACCCCACCCGCTCTGCGGCCGGAGGTGTTCGTGCGGCTGTACAGTGGGGGAAAAGGCGGGGGCCACTGATCCGGGTGGACTCTCGTCAGGCGTCGGGATCTCGAGGCGTTCGCCGGCCCCGGGAACGGAGGGTGGCGGAAAAAAAGAAACCGCGTCCCATGGGGGGAGAGACGCGGCCAAAGGAGGAGGGGACAAACGGTAGGGTTCGGTGGGGGGGCTCACGCGCCGCCCAGGAAGCGTTCCTCCAGGAAGTCGCACGCCGGCCCCGGGTGGTCCAGGGGGAACACGGGCACCGGCAGGTTCCAGGGGTGGTCGCTCACCACGGCGATGAGCCGGTGGTCCCGGATGGTGCCGTCGGGGGCGGCGCACAGGAGCTCGGGGCTCCGGGCCGCCCTGTGCACCTCGATCTTGGGCAAGCTCCCGGTCTTGTAGCCCTCGGTCACCACCAGATCCACCTCGGTCATGAACCGGTAGATGATCTCCTCCAGGGTCATCTCGCCCCGGGCGTTGGGGTGGACCATGGCGAGCTTCTCGGCCGACGAGATCACCATGGGGCTCGCCCCGGCCCGGGTGAGCCGCCAGGAGTCCTTG
>NZ_BAAHFQ010000024.1:0-33386 GCF_054681715.1 Deferrisoma sp. | reverse complement strand
CGATCCGCAGGTTCCCCCGGACCCGCACCTCCCGCACCTCCTCGGCCGCCCGGGCCCCGGAGGCGAAGAGCGCGGCCCACAGGATTACGGCCGCCAGCCACACCCGGGGCCTCACGGTCCGTTCCTTTCCACCGAGGCGATCCGGCCGTCGACCAGGGTCACCACCCGGTCCATGCGGCGGGCAAGCTCCGGGTTGTGGGTCACCACCACGAGCGCCACCCCCGTGCGCCGGTTCCACTCCACGAGCAGTTCGTGCACGGCCTCTCCTGTGTTGTGATCCAGGTTTCCGGTGGGTTCGTCGGCCAGCAGAACCCGGGGTTCGCAGACGAGGGCCCGGGCGATGGCCACCCGCTGCTGCTCGCCGCCCGAGAGCTCGCCGGGGCGGTGGTGGGCCCGGTCGGCCAGCCCCACCTGTTCCAAGAGCTCGCGAGCCCGGGCCTCGGCCTCCCGGCGGGGCGTGCCGGCGATCCGCGCCGGGAACGCCACGTTTTCCACCGCCGTGAACTCCGGCAGGAGGTGATGGAACTGGAACACGAACCCGACGTGCCGGTTTCGGAACCGGGCCAGCTCCGGGTCCGAGCGGGCGAAGAGATCCTCCCTGCCGAACCACACGGTGCCCCCGGTGGGGCGGTCGAGCCCCCCCAGGAGGTGGAGAAGCGTGGACTTCCCCGCGCCCGACGGCCCCACCACGGCCATCCGGATCCCGGGCTCCACCACGAGGTCAATGCCCTTGAGGACCCGGAGCTTCCCGCCGGGCTGGGGGTACGACTTCTCGAGGCCCTCGGCCCGGAGCACCGGCTCCATCACCGCTTCCCGAGCACCCGGGCCACGGTGGACCGGGCCCGTTCGTCCCGCAGCCGCTCCAGGGCCCGGCGCACCTCGGGGTGCCGGCCGAGCACCGGTTCGAGCACCTCGGCCCCGGCCCGGAGCACCTCCCCCTCCTCCTCGGCCGTCACCGTGGCCGTGCGCGGGGTCTGGCTCACCAGCGCCACCTCGCCGAACAGGTCGCCCGGCCCGAGCGTGGCGAGCTCCAGGGGCTCCGTTCGCCCCGGCGGCACGGTCCAGACCCGGAACCTTCCCCGCTTCACCACGTAGACCGCCCGGTCGTCTTCGCCCTCCCGGACCACGTCGTCCCCCGCGTCCACCCGCACCACCTCGAACCGGCGCGCGAGTTCCTTGCGGGCGTCCTGGGGCAACGCCCGGAACACCTCCGAAGCCGCGAGCACCCCGTCCAGAACCCGCTCCCGGTAGAAGGCGTGGAGGGCGTCGGCCACGCCGGGATAGCGGTCGATGAGCTCTTCCATGTCCCGGCGTCGGATCTCCAGGAGTTCGGCCGGGGTCACGGCCACCACGTCGGCGTTCCGGGGCTCGTGGCTGAAAAACGCGGCCTCCCCCAGGAACGTCCCCTCCCCCAGCTCGGCCAGCACCGTGCCCTCCCGCTCCACCCGCACGACCCCCTGGGTCACCACGAAGATCGAGTCCCCCGGATCCCCCTGGCGAAACAGAACCTCCCCCATCGTCAGGTTCCGGGGCACCGTTTTCTGGAGCACCTTGCGAAAGGCCTCGGGGTCCAGGTCGGAGAAGAGCGGGATCTTGGGCAGCGGCCGATCCCGGGTCCCTTCGGGCCGGGTGATGCCCCGTTGGGCGTAGAGCTCCGCGAGCCTCGCGCCCACGTCCTCGGCCCCGGGGTCGCACCGCTCCAGGATCTTGTAGGCGGCGATGGCCTGCATCAGGAACCCGCCCTGGGCGTACCGGTCTGCGAGCTCCCGGTAGGCCTCCGCGGCCTCCCGGGTCCGGCCCAGCTTCGCCCGGAGATCGGCCACCCGGCGCAGCACGGCGAGGTTGCCCGGCTCCTTCCCGAGCACCTTCTCGTAGGCGGCGAGCGCCTCCGCCCACCGCCCCTTGGTAAAGAGGGCGTCGGCCTGGGCCTTCTCGTCCTTCTTGCCGCGCCGGAAGAACAGGGCCATGGGTCTCCGGTCATTCGTACCGCAGGATCTCCACCGGGTCGAGACGGGCCGCCTGCCACGACGGGTACAGGGTGGCGAGGAAGCACAGGGCCAGCGCGCACAGAGCCACCGCCGCGAACACCTCCGGTTCCATCACCACCGGGAGGGTGTCGATATAGTACACGTCGCTCGGCAACCGGATGAACCGGTACCGGGCGAGCAGGGCGCAAAGCCCCCACCCGCCCAGGAGCCCCAGGGCGGTCCCGAGCCCCCCGATCACCATTCCCTCGGCCACGAAGATCCGCCGGATCATCCGGGCCGTGGCGCCCATGGATTTCAGCACCCCGATCTCCCTGGATTTCTCGAGGACCACCATGATCAGGGTCGCCGCGATGTTGAAAGCCGCCACCACCACGATGAGCGCCAGGATGATGAACATGGCGGTCTTTTCGAGCTTCAGGGCGCTGAACAGGTTCCGGTTCATCTCCATCCAGTCCCGGGCCCACACCCCCGGCCCCAGGGCCTGCTCGATCCTTCGGGCCGCCTCCCGGGCCGTGTAGAGGTCGGCCAGACGCACCTCGATCCCGCTCACCGCGTCGCCCATCCGCAGGAAGTCCTGGGCCTCGGCCAAGGAGGTGATCACGATGCCGGTGTCGTACTCGTACATGCCCGAGGCGAAAAGCCCCCTCACCCGGAAGGCCCGGATCCGGGGGATGACCCCAAGGGGCGTCAGACCGCCCGTGGGGGTGACGAGCTGGACCGCGTCCCCCACCCGGATGCCCAGGTTGCGCGCGAGCTCCCGGCCGAGGATCACGCCGGCGCCCTCCTCGGCCAGGTCCTCCAGGCTCCCTTCCACCAGGAACCGCCCCAGGTCCGTGGCCTCGGCGGCGGTGGTGGGGTCCACGCCCCGAAGGAGCGCCCCCGTCACCGTGCCCCCGTACACGAGCATGACCTGGCCCGTTACGAAGGGGGTCGCGGCCACGACCCCCTCGACCGAGCGCACCCGCTCCGCCAGCCTTCGGTAGTCGGCCAGGCCGCCCCCCATCGGGTACACCACCACGTGGGCGTTCGCCCCGAGGATTTTGTCCCGGAGATCCCGCTCGAACCCGGTCATGACCGAGAGCACCACGATGAGCGCCGTCACCCCCACGGCCACCCCGCCCACGCTGATCCAGGTGATGAGCGAGATGAACCGCTCCCGGCGGCGGCCCCGGAGGTACCGGAGCGCCACCCAGAGCTCCAGGGGCAGTTCGGCCCGCTTGGCGCCCGATCCCATGGTCGCTCCCGCCGCCCGCAGCCCCTCAGGCTTCCGGCCGCATGTGGGGAAACAGGATCACGTCGCGGATCGAGGGGCTGTCGGTGAAGAGCATCACCATGCGGTCGATCCCGATCCCCTCCCCGGCCGTGGGGGGCATCCCGTACTCCAGGGCCCGCACGAAATCCTCGTCGATCCGGTGGGCCTCCTCGTCGCCCTGGGCCCGCTGGGCGGCCTGCTCCCGGAACCGCTCGAGCTGGTCGATGGGGTCGTTGAGCTCGCTGAAGGCGTTGGCGATCTCCCGGCGGGCGATGTAGAGCTCGAACCGGTCCACGAACCGCGGGTCCCTCTCGTTCCGGCGCGACAGCGGGGAAACCTCCACCGGGTACTGGGTGACGAAGGTGGGCTGCACCAGATGGGGCTCGGCCACCTCCTCGAACACCTCGGCGAGCACCTTGCCGTGGGGCATGCCGGCCACCTCGAGCCCCCGGCTCCGGGCGAAGGCCGCGAGCGCTTCCGGATCGTCCACCTCGGCCTCGGTGAGGCCGGCGTACTTCATCACCGCCTCCCGCACCGTGAGCCGGGGCCAGGGCGGGGTGAGATCGATCTCCTCCCCCTGGTAGACGAGGCGGGTGGAGCCGTTCAGGACCTCGGCAACGTGCACGAAGAGCTCCTCCGTGAGGTCCATGAGGTCCTCGTAGGTGGCGTAGGCCTGGTAGAACTCGACCATGGTGAACTCGGGGTTGTGCTGGTTCGACAGCCCCTCGTTGCGGAAATTCCGGTTGATCTCGAACACCCGCTCGAACCCGCCCACCACCAGGCGCTTCAGGTACAGCTCGGGGGCCACCCGGAGGTACAGGGTCATGTCCAGGGCGTTGTGGTGGGTCACAAAGGGCCGGGCCGTGGCGCCGCCGGGGATCGGCTGCATCATGGGGGTTTCCATCTCCACGAACCCCCGGCTCACCAGGAACTCCCGGACCAGTTGGATGATCCGGCTGCGCCGCAGGAACGTCTCGCGCACCTGGGGGTTCATGATGAGGTCCACGTAGCGCTGCCGGTACCGGGTCTCCTTGTCGGTCAGCCCGTGCCACTTCTCCGGCAGGGGCCGCAGGCTCTTGGCCAGGAGGCGCACCTCCCGGGCCTCCACGGTGAGCTCGCCCGTCCGGGTGCGCATGAGCGGCCCCGCCGCGCCCAGGAAATCCCCCACGTCGAGCTTTCGGAACCAGGCGTAGGTCTCGGCGCCCACGACCCCCTTTTGCACGAGCAGTTGGATCTGCCCCGAACGGTCCTGGATCTTTACGAACGTGGCCTTCCCGAAGGACCGCCACGCCATGATCCGGCCCGCCACCCGGAACTCGCCCCCCATCTCCTGGAGGGCTTCGGCGGTCTTGTCCCCGTGCTCCCGGAAGATCTCGGCGGCCGTGTGGGTGGGGCGAAAGTCGTTGGGATAGGGGTTGATGCCCAGCTTCCGGAACTCCTCGAGCTTCTGGAGTCGCTGGGCGATGAGGGGATTTTCGTGGCGGTCTTCCATCCCTTGGTTCCTTTCCGTGGCGCGGGCCCGGGGGGGGCGGGGTCGCCGGAGTACATAGCACGTCTGGGCCCTGGGCAAAAACCCCCGGCCCCCGCACCGGCGCGGGGAACCAGGGGAACGGGTCGGGCGCCCCCGCAGGGGCTTTCGCCGCGCCCTATTTCGCGTAGTCCACGGCGCGGGTCTCCCGGATCACCGTGACCTTGATCTGCCCCGGGTAGGAGAGTTCCGACTCCACCTTGCGGGCCACATCCTTGGCCAGAAGCGTGGCCCGGTCGTCGTCCACCTTCTCGGAGTCCACGATGATCCGGATCTCCCGGCCCGCCTGGATGGCGTAGGACTTGGCCACACCGTCGAATCCGGTCGCGATCCGCTCCAGGTCCTCGAGGCGCTTGACGTACGACTCCAGCATCTCCCGCCGCGCCCCGGGCCGGGCGGCCGAAAGGGCGTCGGCGGCCTGCACCAGGACCGCGAGCACGGTCTCCGGCTTGACCTCGTCGTGGTGCGCCGCGATCGCGTGCACGATGTCGGGCGCCTCGCCGTATTTCCGGGCCAGATCCGCCCCGATGGCCGCGTGGGAGCCCTCGACCTCGTGGTCCACGGCCTTGCCGATGTCGTGCAGAAGCCCCGCCCGCTTGGCCTTTTTCACGTTGATCCCCAGCTCCGAGGCCATGATCCCGCACAGGAACGCGACCTCGAGGGAGTGGGTGAGCACGTTCTGGGCGAACGAGGACCGGAACTTGAGGCGCCCCAAAAGGTTCACGATCTCCGGGTGGATGCCATGGACCCCGACGTCGAAGGTCGCCTGCTCCCCGGCCTCCCGGATCTCGCGCTCCACCTCCTTGGTGACCTTCTTGACGACCTCCTCGATCCGGGCCGGGTGGATCCGGCCGTCCGCGATCAGGCGTTCGAGGGAGATCCGGGCCACCTCCCGCCGCACGGGATTGTACCCCGAAAGCAGCACGGTCTCCGGCGTGTCGTCCACGATCAGGTCCACCCCGGTGGCCGCCTCGATGGCCCTGATGTTTCGCCCCTCGCGGCCGATGATCCGGCCCTTCATCTCGTCGCTGGGCAACTGCACGGCCGTGACCGTGCGCTCGGCCACGTATTCCCCCGCGTAGCGCTGGATGGCGAGGCTGATGATCTCCTTGGCCTTGTTGTCCGCCGTCTTCCGGGCCTCTTCCTCGATCTCCCGGATCTGTTTGGCGGCCTCGTGGCGGGCCTCGCTCAGGAGCGTGGCCTTGAGCTGCTCCTTGGCCTCCTCGGCGCTCAAGCCGGCCACCCTCTCGAGGGTCCGGAGCACCTCGGCCCGCTTCTCCTCCACCTCGCGAGCCCGGGACTCGACCTCCCGGCTGCGCTGTTCCAACTGGCCTTCCCGTTCCTCGAGGCGGGCCTCGCGCCGCTGGAGTCCCTCCTCCTTCTTCTCGAGGTTCTCCTCCTTTTGTTGGAGGCGGCGCTCCAGGACGGCCACCTCGGACTTGCGGGCCTCCACCTCCTGCTCGAGCCGAGCCTTTTCGGCGAGCACCTCCTCCTTGGCCCGGAGCGCGGCCTCCTTCTTGATGATCTCCGCTTCTTTCCGGGCCTCGTCCAGCACGGCCCGGGCCTGGGCCTCCCGCTCCTCTTCCTTGCGGCGCCACAGCCGGTGGCCCAGGGCATACCCCACCGCCAGAGCCACGGCGGCAGCCACGGCCAGCCAGACCCACCACATCATCGCGTTCACGGACGGTCCTCTCCTTGGTCGACGCGCGGCCCGGGGGGCCGGCGAGATTCGAGGGGCACATCAGGGGGAAGTTCCCCGGGAGCGGGGACGGAGAGGAACGTGTGCGGGAAGGCGAGGAGGAACAAGTCCCCCGCTTGTGCCGTGTTCCTTAAGGTTCGGTTGAACCTCGGATGGAAAGGTGGGCACCCTGTGGCCCCTTCGTCGGTTCCCCGCGAGGGGGAGCTCGGTCCGGGGCCAGGGAGGGCTCCCTTTTACCGTTGCGTTGGCTCAACAGCTTCCAGTCGGAATCACGAACACAGCAGGGGAACCACCTCTTCTTCGGCATCCGGGCTCGTCTGCGGAACCCGGCTGTCGATGCGCCGGATCATCTCGGCACACCGACTCTCGACGGTCTCCAGGAGTTTGCGCCGGTTCTCTTGTTCTTCCAAGAGGTCGCTCGCCAGGTCCAGGGCGGCTAGCACAGCGATCTGCACCGTGGCCACCGACCGGGTGTGGGCTGCGACCTCGCGCATCCGCGCGTCCACCAACCGGGCCACCTTCTGCACGTGCTCCTCGGGCGCCTCGGACCGAAGCCCGTACGCCTGCCCGAAAATCTCCACCCGGTGGGCGTTCACGCGGTCACTCCGGATTCGGGCGCCTCCAACCCCTCGAGGCGCTCGATCGTCTCGATCATGCGGGCCACCCGCGTTCGGATGAGATCCCGCTCCTGCCGTAAACCGTCCACCTCGCGTTCCAAGGCGCGCAACCGCTCGTCCTTCTCCGCCAGGCTGCGCTCCAGGACGGACTTCTCCTCCGTCAACCGTGCGAACAACTCCACGAGTCGTTCCAACCGCTCTTCCAAAAGGCTCAGTTGTTCCAACTGCATGGCATCCTCCGAGCCCACGGCCATGCTACCCACGGCCCCCGGGCAAGTCAAGCGAGAAACCCTGCTGCACCACGCGGAGAACTTCGGCCAGGCGGTCCCCCAGGAGTTCGGCCGTGCCCGGACCCTTGTTGACGTAATAGGCCGGCTTGAGGTCCTCCAGAAGCGGCTTCAGGGAGGCGTCGATCCGCCGGGACGAGAAGAATACGACCGGCGCCGGCCGGGCCCCGAACGCCCGTTCCGCGGCCCGGATGGCCACCCCCGCGTGCAACCCGTTGAGCCGGGGCATCAGAAGATCGAGGATCACGAGGTCCAGGGGCCTGCGCCCCCGGAGGGCCTCGATCGCCTTCTCCAGGGCCTCGGCCCCGTCCCGGGCCGTCACGACCTCCCGGGCCACCCGCCGGGACGAAAGGTACTCCGCCACGGCTTCCCGGAAAAACCGCGCGTCGTCGGCCACCAAGGCCCGCTGGAACCCCGGGGTCTGGGCCGTGCGCCGGGCTTCCAGGGGGAGGCCGCACCGCAGGCACCGGACCTCGGTGACCCCCCCCAGGTCCACGGTGTAGGCCTCCACCCGTTCCCCGCACGCCACGCACATCCCGGTCGCCCCCATGGCGGATTTGCTCCCGTACAGGCTGGGAAGCTGGGAGGCTAGACGGCTTGAAGCCCTTCGGTTCCCGACTTCTCGCCCGTCCGACCGCCCAGCCGCTTTATTACTCCGGCGGCTAGCTAGACACGGTCGGGGGCATGGGGCCTGCTGGAGCGCCGGGCGTGGCTCCTACACTCGCTGCATCCGGCACCCAGCCAACGACTGGGACTCTTCCGGCCAAGCGGACTGACGAAAACGCCTTGAGTTCTTGAGTGGGTCCGTCCATCCGGCTGAGTGCAGGATGCAGCGTGAGCCGGATGCCGCACTCACGCACGGCCGGAAGCAGGCCCCATGCCCTCGCGATCTCCTTGCGCGCCTGTATTGGCGCCGGGTGAATAGGAAGCTGGGAGGCTAGAAGGCTTGAAGCCCTTCCGTTCCAGACTTCTCGCCCGTCCGACCGCCCAGCCGCTTTTATGCCAAAGGGTTTTTCCCGTCTCCCATCGAGGTGCCCCAAGGGCGAACCGCCCTGACCCCGCGCAGGGTCCCGGGCCTCCGGCCTCCCGACCTCCTGGCTTCCCAGCCTCCCAGCCTCAATGGGCCTCGGCCCAGTTGGGGCCGATCCCCACCTCGACCCGTAGCGGCACGGCGAGTTGGGCCGCCCCCTCCATGGCCTCCCGTACCCGGTCGGCGCACTCCTCGGCGCGGGCCTCGGGGGCCTCGAGCACGAGCTCGTCGTGGACCTGCAGGAGCAGCCACCCCAGGCCGTCCTTCCCCCCGAGGGCCCTCGCGGCGCGGATCATCGCCACCTTGATGAGGTCGGCCGCGGTTCCCTGGATCGGGGTGTTCACGGCCAGCCGCTCCCCGAACTCCCTCTGGGCCCGGTTGCGGGAGCGGAGCTCGGGGATCGGCCGGCGCCGGCCGAAAAGCGTCTCGGCATACCCGGTCTTCCGCGCCTTCTCCACCAGCCCGTCCAGGAACCCCTTCACCGCCCCGAACTGGTGAAAATACGCCTCGATCATCTTCCGCGCCGTCTCCTGGGTCACCCCGAGCTGGCGAGCCAGGCCAAACGGGCTCATGCCGTAGAGGATGCCGAAGTTCACGGTCTTGGCCTCCCGGCGCATGCGCTCGTCCACCCTTTCGGGCGGCACCCCGAAGATCCGGCTCGCGGTCTCGGTGTGGACGTCGCGTCCGGTCCGGAACACCGCCAAAAGCGTAGGATCCCCGGAGAGGTGGGCCAGGATCCGAAGCTCGATCTGGGAGTAGTCGGCGCTCACCAGCAGATATCCCGGGTCGGCCACGAACGCCTGCCGGATCCGGCGGCCTTCCTCCCCCCGGATCGGCACGTTCTGGAGGTTCGGGTTCGAGGAACTCAGCCGGCCCGTGGCTGTGACGGTCTGGTGGAACGTGGTGTGGATCCGGCCGTCCTCTGGATCCACGAGCTTCGGCAGGGCGTCGAGAAACCCCGACTTGAGCTTCGCGAGGCTCCGGTGCTCCAGCAGAAGCGCCGGTAGGGGATGGAGCGCCGCCAACTCCTCGAGCACCGAGGCGTCGGTGGAGAAACCGGTGGCCGTTTTCTTCACCACGGGAAGCTTGAGCTTCTCGAACAGGATGCGGGAGAGCTGCTTGGGGCTGTTGGGGTTGAACCTTTCCCCCGCCGCCTCGAAAATCCGCGCCTCGAGCTCCTCGAGCCGTTCGGCGTACTCCCGGCTCAGGTTCTCCAGGGCGGCCACATCCACCCGGATTCCCCTCACCTCCATGTCGGCCAGGATCGGGATCAGGGGATTTTCGATCTCGTCGTACAGGCGGCGAAGACCCGCCGCCTCCAACTCCCCGCCCAACACGGCAGCGAGCCCGCGGGCCGCGGCGGCCTTCGCCCCCGGACGGTCGTCGAGCGGCACCCCTCGGCTCCGGGCCAGATCCTCCAGGGGGTACGCCCGGCGCCCGGGAACCAGCAGGTAGGCGGCCACCTCGGTGTCGAACCGGATACCCTCGAGCCAGACGCCTTGCCGGGCCAATTCCCGGCGGGCCTCCTTAAGCCCGTGGCCCACCACCGGGACGTCCGGGTCCTCGAGCCGCCGGCGCCACTCGTCGGGGATGGCGCCCGGTCCCACCCGCAGCGCCTCCCGGGCATCGGCGAGGTCCCATTCCCCGTCGTCCGGGCCCACGATCCCCACCCACTCCCCCTCAGGCTCGGGCCCTGGCCCCCCCTCGGAGGCCCCCGCCGGCGTCTCCCCCTGATCCGCAAGCCCGAACTCGTCCAGAAGCCGGTGGAACTCCAGTTCCCGCAGGAGCCGCGCCAACTCCGCCCGGTCCGGCTCCCGGCGTCGAAGCGACTCCGGCGCCACATCGAGGTCGAGATCCGTCTGGATGGTGACCAACTCGCGGTTGGCGAGCACCCGGTCCCGGTTCTCCCGGAGCGCCGCGCCGCGCTTGCCTCCCACCTCGTCCACGTGCTCGAGCACCCCCTCGAGGGAACCGTACTCGCTGAGCAACTTGGCCGCCGTTTTCACCCCGATCCCCGGCACGCCCGGCACGTTGTCGATCGTGTCCCCGGTGAGGCTGAGCAGATCCACGATCCGCTCGGGCCCCACACCGAATCGCTCCCGCACCGCGTCGGGGTCGGTGACCCGGTCGCGCATGGTGTCGAGGAGCCGGATCCGGTCGGAGACCAATTGGCAGAAATCCTTGTCCCCGGTGACGATCCAGACCTCGTGCCCCTCCCGGGCGAGCCGGGTCGCCAGCGTGCCCAGGACGTCGTCGGCCTCGACCCCCGGCACCTGGAGCACCGGCACCCCCATGGCCTCCAGAAGTTTCAGCGCGTAGGGGATCTGGGGCTTGAGGTCTTCCGGGGTCTCCTCCCGGTTCGCCTTGTACTCCGCGTAGGCGGCGTGGCGCTGGGTGGGCCCGGGGGCATCGAACACCACGGCGATGCCGTCCGGATCCTGTTCCCGAAGGGCCTTCAGGACCATGGTCGCCAACCCGTACACGGCCTGGGTGGGCAACCCGGTCGAGGTCCGGAGCCCCTGGATGGCGTGGTAGGCCCGGTACAGGAGGTTCGTGCCGTCCACCAAGACGTAGCGGGCCATGGGCTACTCGATCCGCATGCGGGCCTCGTGAACGACCTCCCCGTCCACGGTGCGCACCTCGACGATCCAGTCCCCCTTCCACTCGGGGAGGATGCGCTTCGTGCTCCAGGTCCGCCATGACGGCCCCTCCACATCGAGGGGGACAATGGCCATCTCCCGGCCGTCGTAGATCCAGACGTGGAGCACCTGGTCCGCCTCTCCGGCACCAACGATCTGGGTGAAAAACGTCACCTCCCCCACGTCGGCCGGGAACACCGTGGCCTCCCCCACCGGCTCCCGGGCCTCCACCGCCCGGCAGAAGGCGCTCCGGGCCACCGCGATGCCGGCCCACGCCGGCGGCGCCACCGCCATCCAGATCCCCACCGCCGCAGCCAAGGGGCCCAGGCCCCTCAACCGCCGGCCTTCCCGCCGCCACCGTTTCGTCTGCCCCATGGCGTCCTCGCTCCGATTCCCGTCTCCCGGAAGTCCCGGATGCCAGCCGGCGCCCGCCCAGTCGATCACCCCTGGAGCAGGCGGGCCGCCTCGACCGCGAAATAGGTCAGGATCATGTCGGCCCCGGCTCGCTTGATGCTCAGGAGGCTCTCCATCATGAGCCCGGCCCCATCGCCCCATCCCAGCCGCTCCATGGCTTTCACCATGGCGTACTCGCCGCTCACGTTGTAGGCGGCCGTGGGGTAGCCGAACGTGTCCTTCACCTTGCGGATCACATCGAGGTAGGGCAGGGCCGGCTTCACCATCACGATGTCGGCGCCCTCTCGGATATCGAGGTCCACCTCCCGCAGGGCCTCCTCGGCGTTGGCCGGATCCATCTGGTACGACCGCCGGTCGCCGAACTTGGGGGGTGACTCGGCCGCGTCCCGAAACGGACCGTAGAAGGTGCTGGCGAACTTCGCCGCGTAGGCCATGATCGGCACACCGCCGAACCCCTCGGCGTCGAGGGCCGAGCGGATGGCTCCCACGCGGCCGTCCATCATGTCGGAGGGCGCCACCATGTCGGCACCGGCGCGGGCGTGGCTCAGGGCCTCGCGCACCAGGAGGTCCAGGGTCTCGTCGTTGGCCACGTCGCCGTCCCGGATCACCCCGCAGTGGCCGTGGTCGGTGTACTCGCACAGGCACACATCGGTGATCACGCACAGATCGGGCAGGGCGTCCTTGAGGGCGCGCACCGCACGCTGCACGACGCCCTCGTCGTCGTAGGCCCCGGACCCGACGGCGTCCTTGTGGTCGGGAATGCCGAACAGAATCACGGCCGGCACGCCGAGGTCCCACGCCGTGCGGGCCTCCTTGACCGCCTGGTCCACCGAGAGCTGGAACTGCCCCGGCATGGAGGCGATGGGGTTCCGGACCCCCGTGCCCTCCCGCACGAACAGCGGGTAGATGAAATCGTCCGGGGTGAGCAGGGTTTCCCGCACCATCCGGCGCAGGGTCTCGTTTCGGCGCAGCCGACGCATCCTCAGCCGGGGAAACTCCATGGATGGCCTCCTTCGATGGCTGGAAAACGGGGAGGCTGCGGAAGCCGGGAGGCCTGGCCCCTCGCGCTTCCGGCCTCGCGGTTTGTGGGCCCCCCGCGCGCTCCTCGCGGCGACACGGCGCCCTTGCCGCCGGGGGCGGCGGACCGGAGCCCGCGGGCAGGACCCGATCCGGCCCCGATCGGCTCCCGGTCACCCGTACCGGTAACAGATCCCCATGCCGCCCATGGGGTACCGCCACGAGATGTTGGTGTGGGGACACACCAGGCGGCAGGCCCCGCACTCGAGGCAGTTCTCGAAGCTGATCACGAGCCGGCCGGCCTCCTCGCTCCACCGGTACGTGCCGGCCGGGCACACCGTGGTGCACTCGCGCCGCTCGCACCGGGCGCAGGCCGCCTCGTCCACGAGCCCCAGATGGGATGCCCGGTCGGGCCGCACCTCGTTGGCCGCCAGGCGCTCCTCCACGGTGGGGGGACGTTCCGATTGCCGCGTCACCGCCGCCCTCCTCCGGTCCTCGAACGGCCTCTACCAGTTCTTCGCCAGGTATTCCAGGATCTTGTCGGTCTTCCCGTACCCGAGGACCCGCAGGGCGTTTCGCATCTGAAAGGCCGTGGTCGCAAACGGCCAGATGCCGATGCGGCGCTGGAACAGGTCCCAAATCTCGGCTCCCCGCTCCGACCGCGGCCCCCCTCCCACCCGGAGCCACGCCTCGGCCATCTCTGCGAACGCGGCCGGCCACCGGGTGAACACGTGGGGGTTTTGCTCCAGGAAACCCGGCCAGGCGCGGTAGTGGGCCATGTCCTTGAGCACGAAGCTCTCCTCGAGCCGCCTGCGGTACCCCGAAAGGGTCGCGGACGAGAAATCCCCCTTCCGATGGGCCTCGACCGCCGTCTGCCCAGCCATCCGGCCCGAGGCCATGGCGTAGTTGGACCCCTCGTGGCTCGGGGAGGTGCTCACCAGCCCGGCCGCGTCCCCGACCAGGAGCACCCCGTCCCGGAACAGGATCGGCAGCCGGTCGTAGCCCGTCTCGGGCAGCAGATGGGCCCCGTACTCCAGGAGCTCGGCGCCTCGCACCAGCGGGGCCACGGCCGGGTGGGCCTTGAACCGGTTGAGGAGATCGACCGGGGTCGTCCCCTGGGCGGCGAGGTCCGACCCGAACACCACGAGCCCCACCGAAAGGGTTTCGCGGTTCGTGTACACGAACCCAGCCCCCCGGAGCCCCCCGGTGGCATCCCCCACGTACTCCCATGCCACCCCCTGGTCGCCCTCTAGCCCGAACCGGTCCTCGATCACCTGGCGGGGAAGGCCCAGGGTCTCCTTGATCCCCAGGGCCATGTGCTTCGGCGAAGGCCGCGGCCGGAGCCCCTCGGCCTCGGCCAGAAGCGCGTTCGCGCCCTCGGCCAGGATCACCAGGGGCGCCTGGAGAATCCCGGCCTCCGGATCCTCCCCCTCGGGCATCCGGGCCGAAACCCCCACCACCCGGCCGTCGGCGTCCCGCACCACCCGGTCCACCACGACCCCGCTCACCACCTCCACCCCCTCGGCCTCGGCCACTTCGGCGAACCACCGGTCAAACCGGGCCCGGAGCACCGTATAGGAGTGGTTGTGGGGCGGCTCGTCCCACCGGCGGGTCCGGAACCCCAGGCTCATCTCGGCATCGGCCGAGAGCACCGAAAGCCCGCGGCGCACCACGTGCCGCTCCAGCGGCGCGCCCCGCTCCCGGAAGTCGGGCACGAGCTCCGCCAGCACGTCCGTGTAGAGCACGCCGCCCATCAGGCTCTTGGCCCCCGGGTACGGTCCCCGTTCGAGGAGCGCCACCCGAAGCCCCCCCCGGGCCGCCTCGATCGCGGCGCTCACCCCGGCCGGGCCGGCCCCCACGACGATCAGATCGTATTCGCTCATGTCCAGGGCGACTCCGTTTCCCATCCCGAATCCCGACGAAAAGGTTGCCGGACGCGGGGATCCTCCCCCCGGTCGGCAACCCGTCCGGCGGGGTTCAGTCCGCTGCCAGCTGCGTCGCGACCCGCGGCCCCAGCTCCTCGCCGCGGGCCGTACAGTCGTTCACCCCGATGCCGTAGAAGGCGTTCCCGGCGAGGTGCACGCCCCCCAGGGCCTCCACCCGGGCCTCGATCTCCCGGAGCCGTTCCCCGTGGCCCACCACGTACTGGGGGATGGCCCGTTCCCACCGCCGGATCCACACGAACTCGGGCTCCGCCTCGATTCCGAGGGTGATCCGAAGTTCCTCCCGAACCACCCGGGTGAGCTCCTCGTCTCCCAGGCCCACGAGTTCCGGGTTCCGTGCCCCTCCCAGGATCTGGGTGAGGAGCACCCGGCCGTCGGGGGCCCGGTGGGCGAAGATCGAGGAACTCCACAGGGACCCCAGGATCCTCCGCCCCTCGGACTTGGGGATCAGGAACCCGAACCCGTCCAGTGGGTGGGGCACGGCCTCCCGGGGGAGCCCGGTGCACACCACGGCCGCCGGCACGTAGGGGATCGTTTGAAGAAGCGCGGCCAGCCGCTCGTCCAGCGGCCCCACGAGCCGCGCCGCGTCGTAGGCCGGCACCGCGAGGACCAGGACGTCGGCCTCGGCCACCGTCCCGTCGGCGAACCGAACCGTCCAGGCCTTCCCCGCCCGTTCCAGCGTCTCGGCCGCCGCCCCCGTCCGGACCCTCTCCGCCCCGACGGCGACCACGAGCCCCCGGATGAGCTCCTCCAGCCCCTCCGGGTAACTCCAGAGCACCCCCCCCGGCCCCGCCGAGGCCGGCCCCTGGGCGCCCGCGGCCGCGGCCATCTTCCGCATCTCCATCATGCCCCGCAGGAGCCCGCCGAACCGCTGCTCGAGCTGGTACACCTTGGGGAACGAGCTCCGAAGGCTCATCACCTCGGGGTCGCCCGCGTAGATCCCGGCGGCCATCGGGTCGATCAGACGGTCGAGGGCTTCCTCGCCGAGGCGTCGCCGCACGAAGGCCGCGACGCTCTCGTCCTCTTCGGGATCGCCCTGGGGCAAGAGGAACTCCGCCGCGAGCCGGAGTTTCCCCCGGATGCTCAAGACGTCCGAGGCGAGAAAGCTCATCGGGTCTTCCGGAAGCTGCCGGAGCCGGCCCCCCGCGAACACGAAACGCTTGCGGGCCTCGTCCCGGGACCGGAGGAGCCGATCCCCCAGCCCCACCGCCCGGGACACCGCGAGCGTGCTCGGCTTGTTGTCAAGAAACCCGTTGGGGCCGGCCTCGCACAGGTATCCCCCAATCCGCTCGGAGCGGATCTTGCCGCCGGGCACGGGCTCCCGCTCGCACACGGTCACATCGGCGCCCACCCCCGCCTCGCGGGCGGCCCGTATCACGGCCCAGGCCGCGGAGAGCCCCGAGAGCCCCCCTCCGATCACGATCACTCGTTTCATGGTTGTGTCCGCTGGAACGTCGGAACCCAAAGACTTCTGCGGTCCCTTCTCGATTGCATCCCTCGCGCCGCCGTAACGGTCTTTTCCCGGCTTCGCGGCCCGGAAACTGGGCGGCGAGAACACCTCAACCGACCTCCGGGAGCCGCCTCGCGGCCGCGAGGCCATTTCCGCCGGCCATGCCCCTCCACCCGCGGAATGCCGACGATACGGGCACGGCGCGGGCGGGTCAAGCGCCGGCGAGGTGCCGCGCGATTTCGGCGGCCAGACCTGCGTTCGCCACCAGTAGGGCCCGGTTCGCGGCCAGGGTGGCCCCCTCGGTCGCCTCGGCGAGGCGGGAAAGGAGGCGGGGCGTCACCTCCCCTCCCCCTTCGCATCCCCCCGCGTCGGCAAGCACCCCTTCCACCACCTCCCGGGGCATGGCGTGTCCGGCGGGAGGAGGGTTCACCACCAGCACCGCGGCGGTAAGCCCCAGCCCGTCGCGGCATTGGACCACGCGGGCCACCTCCCCGGGCCCCTCGGCCCGGTAGCGCACCGGGAACCCGGCGTCGGCGCATACGAAAGCGGGAAACCGATCGGTGCGGTACCCCACCACCGGGACCCCGGCCGTCTCCAGGGCCTCCCGGGTGGCGGCGAGGTCCAGCACCACCTTCGCCCCGGAGCACACCACGCACAGGGGGAACCGGGCGAGAGCCGGGAGGTCCCCGGACACGTCCGGCAACCGGTTCCACCCCCGGTGGACCCCCCCAATGCCCCCGGTGGCGAACACCCGGATTCCCGCCCGGTGGGCCGCCCACAGGGTGGCCGCCACCGTGGTTCCGGCCGACACCCCCCGGGCGGCGAGAACCGGGAGGTCCGCCAGCCCCGCCTTTTCGGCCGGCCCCTCGGCCAGGCGCCGGATCTCCTCCGGGGCGAGCCCCACCCGGACCCGGCCCTCCACCACCCCCACCGGCGCCGGCGCGGCCCCGGCCGCCCGAACCGCGGCGCACATCTCCTCGTACGCCTCCAGATTCACCGGCCGCGGAAGCCCGTGGGTCACCACGGCCGTCTCCAGGGCCACGACCGGGCGGCCCGAGGCCAGCGAATCCCTCACCCAAGGTGCGATCTCGATCACCTGCTCCCTCCCTGCCCGGCCCTGCCGGGTTAAAGGGTCCGCCGTCTCCTGCCGAAAAGGGGTCCCACCGCCGGGGTGTGGGCCCCGCCCCCCGATCCTCCGGCCGGGGGCGCCCCGACACTCGTTTCGACCCACGCCCCGGCGGCCAAACCCGCGGTTGAAGCCGCGGTTCCCGGGTGCTAGGCTTCGCCCGGCGATTCTCTCGAACCCGAAGGAGGTTTCGATGCGCGGCACGAGAGGGACGAGTTTTGTACTGCTGGTGGCCCTGTGCCTCTTCGTGGTTGGGCTGGACTCCACGTCGGCCGCGGCGTTCAAGAGGGTCCATACGGGCGAACCCGCTCCCGCCTTCACCCTGAACGACCTCGACGGCAACCCCGTGAACCTCGAGGACTACCGGGACGGCCCCCTCACCATCCTCGCGTTCTGGGCCCTGTGGAGCCCCCGGTCGATCCCGCTCCTTCAAGACCTCCAGAAACTCAAAGAGGAGTTCGGGGACAAGGGGTTGCGGGTCCTCACCGTCAACGCCGAGGGGCAAAACGCCCCCTCGGACCTGGAGGCCCGGATCCGGGCCGCGTTCCAGGAAAACGGGCTCGATCTGCCGGTGCTCCTCGACCGCGACCTGGAACAGTACAACGCCTGGGGGGTGATCGCCACTCCGGCCACCGCGTTCCTCGGGAAGGACCTCCAGGTGATCTACGAGTTCTCGGGCCACCCCACGAGCGCCTATCAGGACATGCGCGATCAGGTCATGAAGGCCCTCGGGCTCGAGGAGCAGGTCGCCGCTGCGGCCAAGCCCAAGCGAAAGCGCTACGAGGCGGCCAAACCGGTGATGCTCCAGTACGGCCTGGCGAAGACGCTGTTCAAACGCGGCCAACTTTCGAAGGCCAAGCGCAAGCTCAAGAAAGTACTCGCCCAGGACCCCAACTTCCCCGACGCCCAGGCCCTCCAGGGCGCCATTTTGCTGGCCCTGTCCCGCCAGGGCAAAGCCGACGAGGCCGCGGCCAAGGAGGCGTTCGCGAAGGCCGTGGAACTCGACGAGACCGTTCCCCTCGGGCTCGCCGGGCTGGCCCACTTCGCCCTGGAGGAGGGCGACGTGCCCAAGGCCCTCGAACTGGCCAAGAAGGCTGTCTCCTACACCGAGGACGAGGACCTCCCCCGGCTTCCCCCCCTGGACGAGGGCCAGGGTGTGAGCGCCGCCGAGAAACCGGCGGCCGAATCGCCCGCCCAACCGAAGGAAGAGGCGGCGGCGACCGCGCCCCAGGGGGTGGAAGGTAGCCCGACCGATGCGACCTCGGGCGAGGCCGAAGCCGAACCGGAGAAGCCGACGGGGGTTTCCGAATCGCATCCGGAAGGCGAACCGGAAGGGCAGGTCGGGGGTTCCGAACCCCAGCCTGCCGAGGGAGGACCGGAGCAGGCGGCGGCGCCCCACGATCCCACCTCTCCCCTGGCCTACCTGAGCCGGGCCGAGGCCCAGTTGGCCGCCGGCCAGGCGGAGGCGGCGACCCAGACCCTGACCCGGGTCGTGGAGGCCCTGATCGGGATCCCGGAGGGGCCGGCCATGAAGGGCAAAGCCCTCGAGATGCTCAAGAAACTGCGCTCCGACGAGTGATCCGCCCACGGTTGCGCCCTCCAAGCAACTTCGGCTAGGCGGCTGGGCTGCTCGGCAGCTAGGCGGCTAAGAACATTCGGGATTCCAGCGTCATCGCGTCGGCCAACCCGTGGGAGCGGCTGCCGTAGCCGGGATCAGAATTCAGAGGACAGATGTCGGAAACCCCCTGTCCTCTGTCTTCTGTCTTCTGGCACCTGACACGGTCGCCGGTCTCGCGGTCTCCGGTCCCGTGGTCCAAACGGCGGCGGCCCACCGTGTGGCATAGCAGGGGGGAAGTTATTGTTCTTGCGAACGGGCCGCGCCCCGCGGCCTGCGGCAGCTTCCAACGGGCCGGCCCAGCTGGCCCGTTTTCGTTCGGTTGCGCGCCGGCCCGAAGATGGCAATCTTTCGGGAGGCGCGCCGAACGAACCTCCCAGGACCTCCCCATGCCCGACGGCCCATCCCACGAAAACCCCGCCCTGTGGGGCGCCGATCCCACGGCCGGGATCGTCGCCGTGGAGTTCGACGGCGGAAACCGGGTCACCGTGTTCCGCCGAAACGGGGGCGAACTCCTCCGGGAGACGGACACCTGGCCGCCGTTCCTGTACATCGAGTCCCCGGAACTCCTCGGGGCGTGGGCGGCCCCGGTGGAGGTCCTCGGCCTCGACGGCCCCTGGGACTACCGGGCCCTCGCCCTGTTCCCTTCCTGGGACGACCTCTCCCGCGCCGTCACCCGCCTGGGGAAGATCACAGGAAAGTCGCCCCGGAGCCTCGACGGGCCGTTCTACTGGATCGCCGACCCGGTACAGCAGTACCTGATGTGGAGCGGCCGCACCTTTTACAAGGGGCTTCGGTTCGACGATCTTCTGCGTCTCCAGATCGACATCGAGACCACGGTGACCCCCGGGTTCGAGTTCCCGAACCCGGAGCGCGAGGCCGACCGGATCACCTTGGTCAGCCTGGCCGACTCCACGGGATGGGAGGCGAGCCTGCGCTCCGACCGCTTGGACGAGGCGGAGATGATCGCCGAACTCAACCGCCTCGTGGCGGAGCGCGACCCCGACGTGATCGAGGGACACAACCTCTTCAACTTCGACCTGCCCTACCTGGAAGCCCGGGCGAAGCGATACCGGCTCCGGCTCACCTGGGGCCGCGACGGTTCGGCGGTACGGTCCCGGTCGAGCCAGTTCTCGGCCGCGGAGCGGATCGTGGCCTACACCCGGTACGACGTGTACGGCCGGCAGGTGATCGACACCCTCTTTCTCGTGCAGCTCTATGACGTGACGACCCGCGAACTCCCGGACTTCGGCCTCAAATCGGTGGCCCGCCACCTCGGCCTCGCCTCCGACGAACGGACCTACGTCCCAGCCGGGGAGCTCGCGGGTCTGGCCGAGGCCGACATGGAGACCCTGGTGCGCTACGGCCTCGACGACGTGCGGGAAACCCGGGAGATCGCCCGGGTGCTCGGCCAAAGCCATTTCCACCAGGCCCAGATGTTCCCCTTTTCCCACCAGAACACGGTGGTCCGGGGCACGGCGACCCGAATCGACGCCCTCCTGCTTCGCGAATA
Organism: Deferrisoma sp.; assembly: GCF_054681715.1. Classification (NCBI taxonomy): domain Bacteria; kingdom Pseudomonadati; phylum Thermodesulfobacteriota; class Deferrisomatia; order Deferrisomatales; family Deferrisomataceae; genus Deferrisoma; species Deferrisoma sp. Next base: position 13,268 of record NZ_BAAHFQ010000024.1, on the reverse strand, counting down.
CCTACGGCAACGCCACGCCGTTCCCAAGCCCCCGCCGAAGCGGTCGTTCGCCGGAGGGTACACCGACGTGTTCGTGACCGGCGTCGTCGGGCCCGTGGTCCAGTGCGACGTCCGGAGCCTCTACCCCTCGATCCTGCTCGTCTTCGGCATCCGGCCGTCCAAGGACGACCTCGACGTGTTCCTGGATCTCCTTCGGGATCTCACCCGGCGGCGCCTCGAGGCAAAGGACCGGGCCCGCGCGGCCCCGCCGCAGGAGCGCAGCTTCCTCGACGCCCTCCAGTCGACCTTCAAGGTCCTGATCAACTCGTTTTACGGATACCTGGGATTCCCCCAGGGCCACTTCGCCGACTTCGACGCGGCCGAGCGGGTTGCGGCCGAGGGCCGGCGGCTGATCCGGTTGGTGCTCGAGGAGCTGCGACGCCGGGGGGCCCAGCCCGTGGAGGTGGACACCGACGGGGTCTATTTTGTTCCGCCGCCGGGAGCCCTGGGCCGGGAGGAGGAGTTCGTGCGGGACCTCGGCTCGGCCCTTCCAGAGGGCATCGAGCTCGAGTTCGCCGGCCGGTACCGCGCCATGTTCTCCTACAGGCCCAAGAACTATGTACTCCTCACCGAGGACGGGGAGCTCCAGATCCGGGGCTCGGGGCTTCGCTCGAGGGGGATCGAGAAGTTCCAACGGGTGTTCCTGGAGGAGATGTTCCGGGCGCTCCTCGAAGGCCGGGCCGAAGAGATCCCGAAGATCAAGGAGCGGTTCCTGGAGGACCTGCGGGCCCACCGGTGGACCCCGGAGTGGTTCGCCAAGACCGAGACGCTCCACGACAGCCTGGAGGTGTACCGGAAGAAGCGGGAGCGAAACGCCCGCAACGCGTCGGCCGCCTACGAGCTGGCCCTGGCCTCGGGCCGGCCCTACCGTCCCGGGGACCAGGTGACCTACTACGTGACGGGCGATTCCCCCAAAGTGCGCGTGTTCGAGGCGGCCCGGCTCGCCTCGGAATGGGACCCCGCCCATCCCGACGAGAACACCGCTTACTACGCCGCAAAACTCGAGGCCCTGTACCGCAAGTTCCGCCCGTTCTGGGAGCCGGAGGACGGTCGGAAGGGCCGGCAGCCGGGACTCTTCGACGAGGGATAGGCGGTGGGATCGGCCCGCGCCTGGATCGGCACCTCGGGGTGGGTCTATCCGCACTGGCGCGAAACCTTCTACCCCGCCGGCGTGCCCCAGCGCGAATGGCTCGCCTTCTATGCCCGCCGGTTTCGAACCGTGGAGGTGAACCGCACGTTCTACGGCCTCCCCAAGCCCCAGCATGTGGCGGGGTGGGCCCGGGCCGTCCCCGGAGGATTCCGGTTCGCGGTCAAAGGGAGCCGCCTCCTCACCCACACGGCACGGTTGCGGGACCCCGCGGGCCGCCTGGGCCGCCTCCTGGAGGCCCTCGCCCCCCTCGGCGCCAAGCGGGGGCCCCTTCTCCTCCAGTTTCCGCCCGGATGGGTGCCCCCTCCGGAGCGCCTGCGCGAAACGGCGCGGGCCTGCCCCCGGGGGCTCACCGTGGCGGTCGAACTGCGGGGAACCGAGGCGCCCGGGGGGGTGCGGGAAACCCTGAGGGAGCTGGGGTGGACCCTCGTGGTGCACGACCACGCCGCCGGGGGCGGCGCCCGGGAGGTGACGGGGCCCTTCGTCTATCTGCGGTTTCACGGACCCGGGGGAGGGTACCGGGGAGAGTACGGGGTCGAGGGGCTTCGACCCTGGGCCCGTTGGATCGGGGAGCGGCTGACCGAGGGCCTGGAGGTCTACGCCTACTTCAACAACGACGCGGGCGGGGCCGCGCCCCGGGACGCGGCCCGCCTGATCGGGTTACTGGACGGGGGAACCGCCCCCGGGTGAACGGCGGCGTGGCCCCGGCTCAGGCGACCCGCCGGGCGGGGGGAAGCACCCACCACCGGCCCCGGTCCACCCGGACCACGCACCCGTGGCTCTCCAGCCGGTCCCACTCCGACACAGCCGGAATTTCCGCCTCGTTCACGAGCTCTCCCCGGCCGCTGCGGGCCACCCGGTCGAGCACCTCCTGGAACCGCACGATCCGATCGTTCCGATCCATGGTCGCTCCTCCTCGCGCTTGCGATTATACCCACAAGCACTAGCACGAACCGTGCCACGCCGGGCCCGAAGCGGGGACGAAGAATCACCCCATCGCGCCCGCGGCGCGTCGACTCCAGGATGGCAGTTTAGGCAGGCCAGCGGACGGAGCGCCGAGAACTGGACCCCGAGACCGGAGACCGCGAGACCGGCGACCGTGGACGGAGGTTACTTGGAAGCTCCCCAAGGCCCCTTCGGGGCCCCGCTACGCAGGACGGTAACGCGCGAGTCAGGGCCCCGGTGTGGGAGCGCCTTCCAAGGCGCGACCCGGGCCGTGAAACCCGAAAGAAACGGCGTCGCGGCTTGGAAGCCGCTCCCACAGGTTGGGACGGCCGCTGACGCAGGAATCCCGAATGTTGTTAGCCGCCTAGCTGCCGAGCAGCCCAGCCGCCTAGCCGAAGCCACTTGGAAGTCCTTCGGCAGGGGGAACCGTCACCCGCTGGGGCCCGCGATCCGGGGACCGTTCGCCCAAGGCATGGGGTCAAATCACCCAGGGGGTGTGTCATTCCACCAAGAACCGGTCGATGATCTCCCGGATGCTCTGCCGGGCCCATCCCTCGTCCCGCGTCTCCTTGAGATTCTCGTTGTGGCACCACACGCAGGTTTCCACCGTGGTCATCTCCCGGGGGTACTTAACCGGCTTCAGGTGGAAGTCCGGGGTGTGGTATCCGCACTCGTCGCCTTCCACCGATCCGGGTTCGTGGCATTCGGTGCAGGCGGGCTTGGGCTGGCTGAAATCAAATTTGTGGTCGTGGATCGAGTAGGTGAGCCCCTTGGCCATCTCGGGCACGTGGCAGTCCGTGCACTCCACCTTCTCGGGCCGGTGGCCCGAATGGGCCACGAACTTCTCGTACCGGAACTTGTGGCAGGTGCCGCAGTACTCGCTGCGGGTCATGTAGCGTTCCTTCTTCTGGGTGATGCCCCGGTCGAACCCGCACACCTCGCAGGCCCTGTTCGTGGAGTAGAACTTGGACTGGAAGAAGTACCACATGCGCTTTCGTTCCCGGAAATCCATGGTGCCCCAGTACCAGGATTTGCTCTTGGGCTTGGGCATGAAGAACTCGGTGTAGTAGTCGTTGAGGTCCTCGCCGGGCTTGTACCCCACCGGAAACGGGTAGGTCTCGGTGGCCTTGTCCATTCCGTCGGTGTGACAGGCCATGCAGATCATCATGGCCCGGTCGGGGTCCAGGTTGGCGGGATTCACGATCTCCGAGAGCCGCCCGCCGGTGTCCACGTGCTTCTGGCCCGGTCCGTGGCAGGCCTCGCACCCCACCCCCGGCTCGAAAAAGGTCTGGGTCTCCGGGTCGAACCCCACCGTGTGGCACCCGTCGCAGTGGATGTTGTAGGGCTGCTCCCGCCAGTTCCAGATGGAGTAGGGCTCCCACCGCCGCTCGGCGATGTTCCAGTACTTGGGGAGCACATAGAGCACGCCGTCGATCCGGGTGAGGTACTTCTGGATCCAGTGGCTGCCCACCGTGTAGGCGATGTCCTCGGGGCCAAAGGGGATCCCCTCGTGGAAATCGTTGGCCAGCACGGCGAAGGGGTCCCGCTCGGCGTCCACCAGCATGCGCGCGTGGGGAGTAAGCCGCCACTGGGCGTACACGTCCGGGTGGCACGCCGCGCAGGCGTCGCTCCCGGCGTACCCCGGCAACCCCCCGTACTCGGCCCGGGCCACCCCGACCACCCCGATCGTCCAGATCCCCAACGCCCACGCGATCAGCGCCCGCTTTCGCACCGCACGACCTCCCTCAACCGACGAGAACCATTCCAGAGCGGAACCGCAGGATACCCAACTCCCCCGGCCGGGACCAGCGTATCCCCCTGATCGGCACGGGACCCCGGTGCCTCAAGGGCGGAAAAACATCTTGACACCCGCCGAGCACATTATTAGCGTAGCACCCATCACCCACTCGGAGGACCCCATGAGCGCGTTCAACCCGCGGGAAAGCGTCGGATTTCAGTGTTCCCTGACGTTCCGGGCCTTTACGGCCGCCCTGGAGCGGCGGTTGCGGGGGTCGGGGGTCAGCCGGGCCCAGTTCATGGCGCTGGCCCACCTGGTGGGCCTGGGCCCGATGCCCCAGGCGGAACTCGCGGCCCACCTCGGCATCACGCCGGCCTCGGCCGTGCGCCTGATCGACCGGATGGAGCGGGACGGGTGGGTGGAACGCCGGCCCGACCCGGCCGACCGCCGGGTGAACCGGGTCGCTCCCACCGAGAAGGCCCTGGCCGTGTGGGACCAACTTTCCGAGCATGCCCGGGGCCTCCTGCAGGACGCGTACCGGGGCATCCCCGACGGGGAGATCCGCCGCACCATCGAGACCCTGGAGCGGATCCGGGCGAATCTCCGGGGGCCGTGACGTGTGCCCTTTTTCTTGTTGCCCACATCGTTAGCTAGCCAATCACCAGTAAGGCAACCTATGGAGGGTCCCATGCGCCGCATCCTTCTTCTCACCCTGGTCCTGGTTCCCCTGACCGTCGGGGGCGCGATCGTCGTCAAGAACAAGCGCGCCCGGGTGGCGTCCGCCCCCGCCCCCACCCTGCGGCCCACGCCGGTGCGGGTGGCCGCGGCAACGGAGGGCAACCTCGAGGAGCGTCGGTCGTTTCTGGCCCGGGTGGAACCCTGGCAACGGGCCGAACTCTCGGCCCAGGTGACGGCCCGGGTGACCGACGTTTTGGTGCGGGAGGGGGAGTCGGTGCGGAAAGGCCAGGTGCTCGCGGTGCTCGACGACGCGGAGATCCGGAGCGCGTTGGCCGCGGTGGATGCCCAGATCGCCCAGGCCGAGGCCCAGGTCGAGGCCCAGGCCGCCACGGTGGCCTCCCTCGAAAAGACGGCGGCCTATTGGGAACGGGAGGTCCAACGGGACGCCGCGCTGGCCCGGGAGGGCGCGATCGCCCAGGCCGCGGCCGACGCCACCGCCGACCGCCGCAACGAGGCCCTGGGCCGGCTCGAGGCCGGCCGGAAGGCCCTCGCGGCGGCCCGCGAGCAGGTGAGGTCCCTCCGACACCGCCGGGCCGAGGTGGCCGCCCGGCTCGCCTACACCCGCATCCGCAGCCTCTTCTCCGGCGTCGTGTCCCGCCGGCTCGCCGACCCCGGGGACCTCGCGGTCCCGGGCAAACCCCTCCTCGACGTGGAAGACACCTCGCGGTGGAGGGTCGTTTTCGACGCACCCCAAACCGACCTGGGGAAGATCCGGAAGGGCACCCCGGTGCGCCTGGCGGACCTCGGCCTCGACCTGCGGGTCGACCGGGAATACCCGTCGCTGAACCCCGACCGGACCCGAACGATGGAGGCCTACGCCCCGGCCGACGCCCCGCTGGCCTCCGGCACCTTCCACCCCCTCGAGGCGGTGCTCCGCCGGGTCGAGGGGGCCGTGCTCGTGCCCGAATCCGCCCTGGTGCCCACCCCCGGCGGCGGGACGGCCGTGTTCACGGTGGTCGAGGGCAGGACCCGGCCCCGGCCCGTGCGAAGCCTCCTCGTCCGGCAGGGGCTTGCCGCCGTGGAGGGACTGGAACCCGGCACCGAGGTGGTGGTGAGCACCTACCTCGGCTGGAACCGGCTGGCCGCCGGGGAACCCGTGGAGGTGGTCCGATGAATCTCACCCGCTTTGCCCTTCGCAACCCCTACACGGTGCTCGCCCTCTCCCTGGTGGTGGTGGCCCTGGGCGCGTTCGCGTTCGTGCGCACCCCCACCGATCTCTTCCCCGACACGGTGCCCCCCCAGGTGGTGGTGGTCACGGTGGAGCCGGGCGCCTCCGCCGACGACGTGGCCGACAAGATCACCCAGATCCTGGAAAAGGAACTCAACACCCTCTCCGGCCTCAAGCGCATCGTGTCCACCTCCCGCGACGAGGTTTCGTCCATCAACGCCGAGTTCGTCTACGAAAAGCCCGTGGGCGAGGCCGTGGTGGACGTGCAGAACGCCGTGGCCCGGGTCCGGGGGGAGCTGCCCCCCGACGCCCTGGAACCCCGCATCTACCGCATCACCGACGCCAACCGCCCGATCCTCACGCTGGCCGTGCGGCCCAAGCCGGGAAGCCTGAAAACCCTGGGCGGCGTGCGGCTCCTGGCCGAGAACGACCTCAAGGACTTCTTCCTCGGGGTGCCCGGCGTGGCCGACGTGGACGTGTTCGGGGGGCACCAGCCGGAGGTGGTCGTGGCCGTCGACCGGGACGCCCTGTCGGCCCGGGGTCTCTCCCTGGGGCAGGTGTTGGCCCGGTTGTCCCGGCAAAACGTCTCGAGCCCCGCCGGGGTGATTTACGGGGACAAGGGGGAATATCTGGTGCGCGTGTCGGGGGAGTTCCCCGACGCCCGCGCCCTGGAGGACCTGCCCATCGCCTCCACCCCCGACGGCCGCCAGGTGCGCCTGGCCGATGTGGCCCGGGTCTCCCTCGCCGAGGCCGACCCCCGCAGCTTCTACCACGGCAACGGCGAACCGGCCATCGCGCTCAACCTCCTGCGGGCCGACGGGGGCAACACGGTGGAGGCCATCCGCAACGCCAAGGCGGCCCTCCCGGAACTCGAGCGGCGCTACCCCGATCTCGCCGTTTCCATCACCGACGACCAGCAGCCGATCATCGACATCAACGTCAAGGGCATGCGCGCCTCGCTGTGGCAGGCCGTGGCCCTCACCGTCGGCGTGATTTTCCTCTTCCTTTCCGATCTGCGGGCCGCCGCCGTCGTGAGCGTCTCGATTCCCCTGTCGTTCCTGACCTCGCTGGTGGTCCTGTGGTTCAGCCCCCACACGCTGAACATGGTGACCCTGTCGGGGCTCATCATCGCCGTGGGGATGGTGGTCGACGCCTCGATCGTCGTGTTGGAAAACGTGTACCGGCACTACGCCGCCATGGACGTGCCGGACGCGCGCCGGGCGGCGATCGAGGGCACCGAGGAGGTCGCCCTGGCGATCACCGCCGGGATGCTCACCACGGTCGTGGTGCTCGTGCCGGTGTTGTTCACCAAGGGGTTCACCGGCCGCATCATGGGCCCCCTGAACCTCATGATCATCTCGACCCTGGTCGCCTCCCTGCTCATCTCGCTCACCGTGGTCCCGATCGTGGCCTCCCGGTTGCTCGCCGGGTCCCGAACGCGGAAGAACTGGCTCGAGCGCCTGGTCTCCCCCGTGGGCTGGGGCGTGGACCACCTGACCCGCCTCTACGTCGGCCTCGTGCGCCTGGGGCTTAGGCACCGCTGGCTGTTTCTGGCCGCCATGGTGGCCTTCCTGGGAGTCACCCGGACCCAGATCAAACCGCTCCTGGGGGCCGAAGAGATGCCCCCCATGGACACCGGCATCGCCATCGTGGAGTTCGACACCGACGCCTCGGCCCGCCCCCGGGAGGTGGAGGCCACCCTGGAGCGGGTCGAGCGGATGATCCGCCAGACCCCCGGGGTCGAGAAGATCTCCTCCGTGGTGGGTTCGGAGCCCGGCGCGGTGAGTTTCGGGGGCGGAGGCGCCACCACCCAGACGGCCCGGCTCACGGTGACCCTGGTGGATCGCACCCGGCGCTCGGACACGATCTGGGAGATCGAAGACCGGTGGAGGGAGGCGCTCCGGACCATTCCCGGCGTGCGCACGTTCCGGGTGTCGGAGTACGGGGCCACCCCCGTTTCCACGACCAAGGCCCCCTTCGACCTGATCCTGTCGGGCCCGGATCCCCGGGTGCTCGACACCCTGGCGGATGAGGTGATCGCGCGGCTGCGGGGCACCCCGGGCATGGTGGATCTGCGCCGGAGCTGGTACCTCGACAAACCCCAGACCGACGTCCGGGTGGACCCGGCGCTCGCGAGGCTCTACGGCACCTCCCCCGAGGAGGTGGCCCGGACCCTTCGGGCGGCGGTCCAGGGGATCCCCGCCACCCGGCTCCGCCTGTCCGGGTACCTGGACATCCCCATCCGCGTTCGGTACCGGGCCGACCAGATGGCCGACCCGTCCGATCTGGCCGAGGCCTTGATCCCCACGGCGAAGGGCCTCGTGCCCCTGCGGTCGTTGGCGTCCACCGAAACCAGCCGGATCCAGCCGTTCATCACCCGGGAGAATCTCGTGCCCACCGTCGACATCACGGCGGGCAACCGGGGGCTCACCATCGCCCAGGTCACGGCGGCGGCCAAGAAGCGGCTCTCGGGCCTCGCCCTGCCGGCGGGCTACACCCTCACCGTGGCGGGCACCGTGCGCGACATGGCCGAAAGCCAGGGGGAGATGGGCCGGGCCCTGGTGGTGGGGATCGTGTTGCTCTACATCCTCCTTCTGGCCATGTTCCGGTCGTTCGGTCATCCGATCACGATCATGACCTCGATCCCCTTGGCCGTGGCCGGTGCCATGTGGGGGCTGCTCCTTTTCGACAAACCGTTTTGCGAACCCGCCTTCATGGGCATCATCCTGCTCGGGGGCACCATCGTGAACAACGCCATCCTCCTTTTGGATTTCGTGCTCGAGGCCCGGAAGAAGGGGATGCCCAAGGACGAGGCGATCGTGGAGGCCGTGCGGCTTCGGCTGCGGCCGATCCTGATGACCGCCGGATCCACCATCGTGGGGTTCACCCCGCTGATCTTCGAGATGGCCGTGGGGCTCGAGCGGATGAGCCCCCTGGGCATCGCCGCCGGGGCCGGGCTTTTGGTGGGGACCGTGGTCACGACCGTGGCCGTGCCCGTGATCTACTCGGTGCTCGACTCCCTGGCCACGGGCATACGGCGGGTCTTCGTGGGCCGGCGGGCGGGCGCCGTGGCCGCGGCGATCGGGGCCTGCCTCGTCCTGGCGGGCGCCACCCGGGCCGAAGACCCCGGCCCCTTCACCCTGGACACGGCCGTGGCCTACGCCCTGGCCCACAACCCGGACCTGGCCGCGGCCCGGGCCCGGGTGGACCACGAGGACGCGGCCGTGGAGGAGTCGGCCGCCGCGGCCCGGCTCCGGGCCGACCTCGTGGGCGGCCTCACCTGGACCCAGGAGGAACACGCCCTGATTCCCGGGGCGGCGGGGGAGGTCCAGCGGTCGGATCGCTGGGCGGCCCAGGCCGGGGTTCTGGCCCGGGCGCTCGTTTGGGATTTCGGGGAGACGGCGGCCCGGGTGCGGGCCGCCCTCGGCCGAAAGGAGGCCGAGGAAAACCTGGAGGCCCGTCGGCGCCAGGAGGTGATCTTTCGCACCTCCCAGGCCTTTCTGGGCGTCCTGGCCACCGAAGACCTCCTGGAGGCCTCCCGGGCAACCCGGCGGAGCCTGACCGCCCTGGCCGAAACCACCGAGGCGCTCGTGGCCCGGGGCAGGGCGGCCCGGATCGACGCGCTCAAGGTGAAGGTGCGCCTCGCCCAGGTGGAGAGCCGGATCGCGGCCCTCGAGGCCCAACGAAAGAGCCTGCGGGCCTCCCTGGCCGAAGCCATGGGATGGACCGGGCCCGGCCTGCCCACCGTGACCTACGCCGACCCGCGCCCGGTGGCCGCGGACGCGCCGGCCCCCACGGAGCCCGATCCCGGCCGGCCGGATCTCCGGGCCGCCGAGGCGGGGGTCCGGGCCGCCGAGGCCGCCGCCCTGGCGGCGCGCCGTTCCCTCTACCCCCGGGTGGAACTGGAGGCCTCGTACGCGCTCTACGCCGCCCCCGATCCCGAGGCCCAGACGCCGAACGGGCAGGACGATCCCTGGGAGGACGACGCCGTCGTGGGGCTTCGGGTCACGTTCCCATGGCTCGACGGGGGCGTGCGCCACAGCCGGATCCGGCAGGCCCAGGCACGGGCCGTGGAGGCCCGCGCCGCCCGCGACCGGCTGCGCCTTGCGGCCCGGCGGGAACTCATCCAGGCCCTCGCGTCGCTCGAAAGCGCCCGCGCCCGGGAAGCCGCGACCCGTTCGGCGGTCGAGGAGGCCAAGGAGGCCCTGCGGGTGGAACGGCTCAAGTACGACGCCGGCAAGGGGGTGATCAACGACGTGCTCGACGCTGAAGCGGCCCTCCTGGAGGCCGAGGCCCTCCTGCGCCAGGCCCGGCGGGAAGCCGAGATCGCCCGACTGGCCATGTTCCTGGCGGCAGGCCGCCTGGGGGAGCCCGACGTGGCCGGCCCGTGACTCGGCGCCTCCTCCCCCGGCGGGGAACCCCTTGCCCGGGGCGGGGAAACGCGGTACAAGGCGGTCGCGGTTGTGGCTTTTTTCTCTTTCGAGGGAGGTGCCCCATGCGCCCCTTGGCGTGGCTCGTGTTCGCCGCGGCCCTGACCGTCCCCGTTTGCCATCTTGCCAACGCCCAAGAGATGCAAGGGGTTCCGGCCGCCTCCGGCCTTCTCGACAACGAAGAGTGTGGGGGACAGGGAGAGGCGCCCTGCCCCCAGGAGACGGCGGCGCGGCCACTCCTCGGGCCCGGCGATCGGGCGGAACCGTTCGTGCTCGCGGATCCCGCGGGCGAACCCGTGGCGTTCCGGCCGGGGGAGGGCGGACCGGTACTTCTGGTGTTCTGGTCGATGTTCTGCCCGCCCTGCCAGGAGGAGATGCCGTACTTCGCCGACCTTGACGGAAAGAAGGGGCTCCGGGTGATCACGGTGAACCTGGACGGCCAGCGGATGGCCCGGGCCGTGGAAAACTACGCCCGCCTCAACCGGATCGGGGCCCCCATCGCCCTGGACGAAAAGGTCCAGGGCACCTTTGTCACGGCCGGGGCCTACGGGGTCACCGGCACCCCCGCCGTGTTCCTGGTGGACGCCTCGGGCACCGTGCGCTGGAGCCACCAGGGCAAGGTTGTGCACGAGGAACTCGAAGCCGAGATCGGGAAACTCGCGGCACGGTAGGTTCCGCGGGGCGGCATGGAAAAGCCGCCCCACCCTCCCATCCCCCCGCCGCCCCCCACACTCCCTGCCGCGGAGGAAAGGGCGGGGGGGAGGTGTCCCCACCCCTAAAGTTCCCGCCCGGTCGGGCCGATCCGAGGAGGCCTGGGGGCCGTTCGCCGTAGGCCCCCGTTTCGTTGTCCCCCGTCCCCTCGGAGGCGTTGCCCATGTCGCTCAAGGCCAAGCTCTCGCTCGTGATCTCGGTGCTCGTCATCGTGCCCATGCTCGGGGGCGGGTTCACCGCCTATTGGATCGCCAAGCACCACGCCCTCACCCAGATGCGGGCCGAGGTGGACAACCTGGCCCGGACGGCCGTGGGCCTTTGCGAGAGCTACTACCGTATGACCGGGGCCACCGAGCCGAGCCCGGAGCTCCGGCAGGCCATCCTCTCCATCCGGGTGGGGAAGACCGGGTATCCGTTCGCCCTGCGCTCCGACGGCACGACCGTTCTCCACCCCAAGCTCGAGGGGAAGAACCTGAAGGGCGTAAAGGACGCCAAGGGCAAGCCCTTCATGGACGAGATGCTCGGAATGAAGGACGGCTGGGTCGAGTACTGGTGGCAGAACCCGGGCGAGCCCGCGCCCCGCAAGAAGATCAGCCGGGTCCTTTACTTCGAGCCCTGGGACTGGGTGTTCGGGGTGGGGAGCTACGAGGAGGAGTTTCTCGACGGCCCGAAGGCGATCCGCAACGCCACCGTGGCCGCCTCGGCCGTCGCCATCGCGGTGGCGGTAGGCGTGGGGTTCCTGTTCGCCCGGGGCGTCGGCCAGGCGGCCGGCCAACTGAGCCGGGCCTTCGGGCAACTGGCCGAGGGGGACCTCACCGCCGACATCTCGGTTCGCAGATCGGACGAACTGGGCCGGATGGCCGGCGCGTACCGCGAGATGCGCCGCGGGCTTAGCGAGCTGATCCGGCGGGTGTCGGATTCGGCCGGCACGGTGGCGAGCGCGGCCCAACAGATCTCGGCCTCGAGCCAGCAGGTGGCGGCCGGGGCCGACGAGCAGAGCCGGAAGGCCACCGAGGTGGCCACCGCGATCGAGGAGGTCTCGTCCACGGTGCTCGAGGTGAGCAAGAACGCCCAGGAGGTGGCCCAAAACGCCCAGGAGATGTCGGACGTGGCGCGCCAGGGCGAAGGGGTCCTCCTCGACAGCCTGGAGCGCATGGACGGCATCGCCCGGATGGTGGAGGGGTTGGCCGCCCGCATCGAGGAACTGGGGCAGAAGACCGAGAGCATCGGGCAGGTGATCCGCACGATCGACGAGATCGCCGATCAGACGAACCTGCTGGCGCTCAACGCGGCCATCGAGGCGGCCCGGGCCGGGGAGCACGGCCGGGGGTTTGCCGTGGTGGCCGACGAGGTCCGCAAACTCGCCGAAAAGACCACCAAGGCCACCAAAGAGGTGGAGGCCACGATCCGGTCGATCCAGGAGGAGAGCCGCCAGGCCGTGGAGGCCACCTCGGTGGGCCGGGTCCAGGCGGCCGAGGCCCACGAGGTGTTCGACCGCGCCGGCAAGGCGTTTCGGGACATCCTCGCCCGGGTGGAGGACGTGAGCCGCATGGTGGGACAGATCGCGGTGGCGGCCGAGCAGCAGTCGGCCGCGATCGAGCAGATGTCCACGAACGTGGAGGGCATCGCCACGGTGAGCCGGGAGGTGGCCGGCCAGACCGGGGAACTCGCCCGCTCGTCCCAGTCCCTCGCGGGCGAGGCTCACCGCCTGCAGGAGGCCGTGGGCCGGTTCCGGCTCGGCTAGTCGCCGTCCAGTCGCCGCACGGCCGTGGCCTTGAACGAGGCCACGGCCTCGTCGCCCACCGTGAGCCCGAGGCGCTGCCAGGAGGCCGCAGTGACCACGGCCACCAGGGACATCCCGCCGCAGTCGAGGGTGACCCAGACCTCACCGTTTCCGGCCCGGGCCTCCCGCACCGTGCCCCGCAGGCGGTTGCGGGCCGACGAGGGCAACGCCTCCCGGGAGAGCACGATCTCCCGGGGATCGACCTCCACGATCCGGGTTCGGGGCGGCAGCGGTTCCACGAACAGGCGCAAGGGGCCCGCCACGAACACGTCGCTTCCCGGGCGTTCCGGGGCCCCCCGCAGCACGTTGTCCGGGCCGCCCCGGCGCAACGCGCCCCCGAGGGCGAGCCACACCTCGGCCCCCAACCGCCGGGCCTGGGCCACGTCGTGGGTGGCCAGCACCACCGTGGTCCCCCGCTCCCGCCGCCAGCGCTCCACCACGGCCTCGATCCGCTCCCGGCTCTCGGGGTCGAGGTGGTTGAGCGGTTCGTCCAGGAGGAGCACCCGGGGCTCCTGGGCCAACACCCGCGCCAGGGCGAGCCGCTGGGCCTCCCCCCCGCTCAGCCGGGT
>NZ_BAAHFQ010000023.1:0-35004 GCF_054681715.1 Deferrisoma sp. | reverse complement strand
TGAACACCCCGCTCGCCACGAAGTAGTGCCCGATCGCGATCGCCTTCTCGCTCATGTACTCCGGCGCCGCCCCCGCCACCGGCAGGTCCGAGATGTCGTCCCCCAGACCGCCCGTCTTCACCATCTCCGAGAGCGCCACCAGGATCCGGCTATTGTCCACGCACGCCCCCGAGTGCAGCACCGGCGGCATCCCCACCGCCTCGCACACCTCTCGCAGCCCCGGCCCGCAGTACTTCTCCGCCGCCTCCGGCTGCATGAAGCCCATCTTCGCCATCGTGATCGCCGAGCACCCCGTCTGCACCACCAAGACGTCGTTCGCCAGAAGCTCCTTCACCAGCTCGTAGTGCACCCAGTCGTGCTTCACCCGCGGGTTCGTGCACCCCACCACACCGGCCACCCCACGGATCCGGCCGTTGATGATGTTCTCATTGAGCGGCGTGTAGCTTCCCCGGAACGTCCCGCCCAGCATGTAGTTGATCGTCTCGTGCGAAAACCCCCCGATCATCTGCTCGCGGGTGTCCGGGATCGTCACCCGGCCCTTGTCCCGGTTCTTGAAGTTCTCGATCGCCCGCGACAGGAGCTCCAACCCCGCTTCCCGCGCGTTCTCCGTGCCGTGGAACTCGATGTGCTCCGCCCCCTCGATCTTGCACCGGTAGTTCGTGGTGAAGAACTTCGTGTGGAAGCACTGCGACAGGCTCACCAGCCCCTGCTGGATGCACTGCACGTCCACCATCATGCCGTCCACGGCGCCCGTGATGATCACGGCGTCGCACTGCATGAAGTTGCCCGCGTGCTTGAGGCCCCGGCGAATGAGCTGCTCGTTGCCCGAACAGCACATCCCCACCAGGTTGATCCCCTCGGCCCCGGCCTCCTTCGCCTTCGCGATCATCTCCGGCGACTCGGCCAGCTCGCAAAGCTTGTCGAGCATGTGCGGCTCGTGCCCGTGCACCACCACGTTGACCTTGTTCTCCTCGAGCACCCCCAGGTCCACCTCGCCCCGCACCGGCTTGGGCGTGCCGAACATCACGTCCGAGAGCTCGGTCGACACCATCGACCCGCCCCAGCCGTCCGCCAGCGAGCACCGCGCCGCGCCCAGGGTCAGGTTCTTGTAGTCCTGGTCCACCCCCATGTGGGTGCGGTGCATCATCTCCACCACCTCGCGGTCCACGCCCCGCGGCAGCACCCCCAGCTCCTTCCACCGCTCGAACCGCTTCTTCGGCGCTCGCTCCAGGAACTTCAGGTGGCCGTGCTGCTGGCCGAACTGGCTCAGGCAGATCTCCGCCACCTCCACGGCGACGTCCTTGACCTCCCGGCCCTCCGTCTCCACCCCCAGGTCCTTGGCGATCGCCAGGAGCTTCGCCTCGTCCCGGATCTGGTAGTCCGGGTTCTCGCCCTTGGCGATGCTCAAGAACAGCTCGCTCATCTCCCGGCCGTGGTCCGAGTGGGCCGCCGTGCCGGCCGCCACCATCCGGGCGAAGTTCCGGGCCTGGATCGTGTCGGCCGTGGCCCCGCACACCCCCACCTTGTCGTAGGGGGCCTTGGAACTCAGCCGGCACGGGCCCATCACGCAGTGCTTGCAGCAGGCGCTCTTGGCCCCGATCGGGCAGGGGGCCATGTCGTCGGCCCGGTCGAACGCCGTCGAAAGCCCCGCCTCCCGGGCCTTCTTCAGCATCTGCGCCGTCGTCTTACAGATCGTTACGTCCTGAATCTCGCGAAGCTTCGCCATCACGCACCTCCTCCCCCCGTCGTCCGAAACGGTCTAAACGAGAATAGATCAAAATAGTCAGAATGTCTACGGGCGATTCTCGCGAGAGATCTACTGTCAACCCGGCGCCAAAAGAGGCGCGCAAGGGAGTCGCCAGGGCATGGGGCCTGCTTCCGGCCGTGCGTGAGCGCAGCATCCGGCCACTGTAGGAGCCACGCCCGGCGCTCCAGCAGGCCCCATGCCCCCGACCGTGGCTATTTAGCCGCTGGAGTCATAACACCAACGGAAGTATTGTCAGATCCCCGTCGTTGCTACGGAAACCAGCGGGTGGGGGGGTGGTGGAGAACCGGGTGCGGCCCCTCACCTCGCCGCGCCTCGCCGTGGGTCATCCCTGCCGCGGTTCGGTGTGCCGGCGCCAGGCCTCGGCCAGCAGGATCCCGGCGGCGGTGGCGACGTTGAGGCTTTCGACCCACCCCGTTCCGGGGATCCGGACCGCGAGGTCCGCCGCTTCCAGGGCTTCCCGGGGGAGTCCCGGGCCCTCGGCGCCGAGGAGGAACACGACCCGTTCTGGCATCGCCGCCCGGAAGAGGTCCTCCCCCCCGTGGCTCGACGTGGCGATCACGCGAAAGCCCCGGCCTCGAAACGGGGCGAGCAGCGCCGGGAGGCGCCCGCGGAGCACCGGTACCCATTCCGCCCCCCCTTCGGCGGTCCGCCAGGCGGCCGGCGGAAGCCGCCCCGATCCGCCCTCGGTGAGAACGCACCGGGCCCCAAAATGGGCCGCCGTGCGGACGATCGCGCCCAGGTTGTGGGGGTTCGACACGCCGGCCAGGGCCAGAACCCGGGCCGGGCCGGGTCCCGTCGCGAGTTCCTCCGGATTTGGGGCCTGGGGGAGTTTCGCCACCAGGCAGATCCCCTCGTGGTGCCAGCTCCCCGAGATCCGTTCGAGTTCCTCAGGCCCCACCACCCGATAGGGCGACCGCCGCCGGGCGAGGTGCCGGAGGAGGGGCCCGAACTCCCCGACCCGCTCCTCGGTCAGGAAGGCCCGGAGCACATCGCCGGGCCGTCTCTCGGCGAGGGCCCGGCAGGCGTTCCGGCCGTACACGGTCACGGGGGCCGTTGGGGAAGCACGGGTGGGGGGCCTCGTTCTTGGGTTTCGGGGTGACATCCTACGCCTTCCTTCCGCTTGGGGGGAGCGTTCTTCTAGCGCGGTGGAGGGCCATGGGGAAAGCCCCCGTCGGTTGACGCCGCCCCCCGGCTCAAGGTAAACGAAGACACATTGGTCCCGCGAGGTTTCCTCCCCCTTCCCTTCGGGCGCGCCGGACACTTAAGCCTCACGGACACGAGACGACGTGCTCATTCTCCTCAGCAACGACGACGGCATCCACGCCCCAGGGTTGGCCACCCTGGCTCGGGCCCTCTCGGTCCTGGGACGGGTGGTGGTGGTGGCCCCCGACCGGGAGCGCAGCGCGGTCGGGCACGCCCTCACCCTCCACCGGCCGCTGCGGCTGACCCCGATTCGGGACGACTGGTTCGCCGTCGACGGGACCCCCACCGACTGTGTCCACCTGGGCCTCCACGGGCTTCTCGAAACCGCTCCCGATCTGGTGGTGGCCGGAATCAACCACGGGCCCAATCTGGCCGACGACCTCACGTACTCGGGCACCGTGGCCGTGGCCCTGGAGGGCACCCTCATGGGCGTTCCGAGTTTCGCCGTTTCGGTCACAGCCGATGCCGAGGCGCGGTTCGGCGCCGCCGCGGAGGTGGCCGTCCGGGTGGCCCGGACGGTGGCGAAACGGGGGCTCCCGGCGGGCACGTTCCTCAACGTGAACGTGCCGAGCGCCGATGGGTACAGCGAAATCAAGGGGATCCGGGTGACCCGCCAGGGGAAGCGGGTGTACGGCAGCGGGGTGGTGCGCAAGCACGACCCCCGGGGGCGAGAGTACTTTTGGATTGGGGTGCGGGAGTTGGGCCGGGTGGAGCGAACCGGCGATACCGACGTGGAGGCGGTGGAGCAGGGCTACGCTTCGGTGACCCCGATCCGTACCGACCTGACCGACCGAATCTTCTTGGGGGAGTTGGCGCGCTGGACCTGGGACGCCGGCGCGGAGGGGTGACGAAGGTGGGATCGTGGGACGCCATCGTGGTCGGAGCCGGGGCGGCCGGGATCTTCGCGGCCCGCGAGTTCGCCCGGGCCGGAAAGCGGGTTCTCCTCGTGGAAAAGGGGGGAGGGTTGGGCGAGAGGCGTTGCCCGCGCCGGGAGGTGGCCCAGGGGTGCCGGCGGTGCGTGCCGTGCCAGCTCCTGTCAGGGTGGGGCGGGGCCGGGGCGTTCAGCGACGGCAAGCTGAGCCTTTCGCCCCAGGTGGGAGGGTTCTTGGGGGAGTTCGTTCCCGGGCCGACCCTCCGGGAGCTTCTGGACGAGGTGGACGGGGTGTGGCGGGCCCACGGCGCTCCCCAGGAGGTGTACGGTGCCGAGGTGCCCGAGTGGCAGGAGCTACGTGATCGGGCCGAGGCCGCCGGGCTGGTGCTGGTGGAGAACCCGGTGCGCCACATGGGGACCGAAGTGTGCCGGCAGGTTCTCGCGAGCCTCCACCGGGAGCTCGCCGGGTCGGTCGAGATCCGGTTCCACACCCCGTGCAGAGGTGTGGAGGTGGATCGGGGCCGGGTGCGGGGCATCCGGACCGACGAGGCGCTCGAGGAAGCCCCCGTGGTGGTGCTGGCCCCGGGCCGGCTGGGTGCGGGCTGGGTGAGGGAACTGGCGGCCGAGCTTGGGATCCGAACCCGGCCGAACCCGGTGGACATCGGGGTGCGGGTGGAGTGCCCGGCCGAGGTGATGGAGGCCGTGACCGCGGTGCTCTACGAGGCCAAGCTCTACTACGAATCCCCCACGTTCCGGGACGAGGTGCGCACCTTCTGCATGAATCCCCGGGGCGAGGTGGTCCACGAGGTGTACGAGGACTGTCTCACCGTAAACGGCCACGCCTACGCGGCCCACCGGACGGCGGCCACCAACTTCGCGCTGCTGGTGAAAACCGCGTTCACGGAACCCTTCGACGACCCCATCGCCTACGGCCGCTCCATCGCGCGACTGGCGAACCTGATCGGCGCGGGGATCCTGGTGCAACGGTTCACCGATCTCACGGCGGGCCGACGCTCCACCCCCGAGCGGATCTCCAAGGTGTCGGTGCCGCCCACCCTCCACGACGCCACCCCGGGGGACCTTTCGTTCGCTCTGCCCCACCGGCACCTCACGGACCTCATTGAAACGATTTACGCGCTCGACGCGTTTTGCCCCGGGCTCGCCGGGCCCGATACGCTGCTCTACGGGGTGGAGGTGAAGTTCTACTCGAACCGCCTCGAGCTCGACTCCCGGCTCGAAACCCCGATCCGGGGGCTGTTCGGCGCCGGCGACGGGGTCGGGGTGAGCCGGGGACTCATGCAGGCCAGCGCCTCGGGGGTGTGGGCGGCCCGCGCGGCCCTGGAGGCGTGAGGTTGGACCGGTTCGCGGCCGCCCGGCGCCGCTTGGTGGAGGACCTGGCGCGGCACCTGGCCCAGTGCCCCGCTCGCGTGCTCGAGGCCCTGGAGCGGGTGCCCCGGCACCGGTTCGTGGACGAGGCCCTGTGGGGCCGGGCCTACCGGGACGAGGCCCTTCCGATCGGCCACGGCCAGACGATCACCAAGCCCTCCACCGTGGCCCGGATGACGGCGGCCCTGGACCCCAGACCCGGGGACCGGATTCTCGAGGTGGGCACGGGTTCGGGGTACCAGGCCGCGGTGCTCGCTTTCCTCGCGGAGCGGGTGTTCACCGTGGAGCGGGTGTTGCCCCTCGCGGTGCGGGCCCGGGCGCGGCTCGACCGCCTGGGCATTCGGAACGTGGAGATCCGCCCCGGAGACGGGCGGGCCGGCTGGCCGGATCAGGCCCCCTTCGACGCGGTGCTGGTCACGGCGGCCGCCCCCGAGATTCCGGAGGCCCTGTTCCATCAGGTGAGGCCCGGAGGCCGGCTCGTGGCCCCGGTAGGCGAGGGCGACGCCCAGCGGATCGTCCGGTGGGTGCGGGGGCCGGAGGATTGGGCCGAGGAGGAGCTGGACCCGTGCCGGTTCGTCCCCTTGCGCGAGGGGGTGGGGAGCGCGTGAGCGAGAGAAGGATTCAGATCGCCGTGGTGGGGGCGGGAGCGGCGGACCCGGCCGCCTACGACCTCGCCCGGCGGGTGGGCCGGGCCGTGGCCCGGGCCGGGGCGATGGTGGTGTGCGGGGGGCTCGGGGGGGCGATGGAGGCGGCCTGCCGCGGGGCCCGGGAGGCCGGCGGGACCGCGGTGGCCATCCTGCCCGGGGCCGACCCTCGGGATGCCAACCCCTGGGCCGACGTGGTGATCCCCACGGGTCTGGGCCACGCCCGAAACGTGCTCGTGGTCCAGTCGGGGGATGCCGTGGTGGCGCTTCCCGGCTCCTGGGGCACCCTGAGCGAGATCGCCCTGGCCCGGAAGGTAGGGCGCCCCGTGGTCGCGGTGGGAGCCTGGCGCAGCCTGGACGGGGTGGAGGTGTGCGAGGACCCGGAGGAGGCGGTGCGCCGGGCGCTGGAGCTCGTGCGGGGCGGTAGGCGTCCACCGGGAGCCTGACCCCCGGGCATGCGAGGAGCCATGGGATCCACGGGAGGTGTCGGCAGCGGATGGCGGGGGATCCTCCTGGCGGCGGCCCTCGCGGCCTGCGGGACCCCCTACGCCGTGCGACACCGGGTCGAGCCCGGGGAAACCCTGTCCCGGGTGGCGGCGCGGTACGGGGTGGCCGAGGCGGAACTGCGGCGGTTCAACCGCCTGGGCCCCGAGGACAAGGTCCGGCCGGGAGACGTGGTGTTCGTGCCCGGTGAATCCCGAGGGGCGGCGTCCCCGATCGAGCCGCCGGGCCCGAGGCCGGCGGAACCCGCCCGGTCGCCCCCGGCCCAGGCACGACCGGCGCCCCGGCCGAAGGCCCCGCCCTCTTCCCCCGCGCCGGCGAAGCCCCGGGCCCCGGCGGGCTGGCCCGTGGCCGGGAAGATCGTGCGGGAGTTCGCGCCCGAGCGGGGCAGCCGCGGGGTGGACTTGGCCGTGCCGGAGGGCACGCCGGTGCGCGCCGTGCGCTCAGGCGAGGTGGCCTACGCCGGAACCCCTTCGCCCGCCTACGGGGGGCTCGTGGTGCTCCGGCATCTGGATGGGCTCTACACGGTGTACGGGAACCTCGCCTCCGTGGGGGTGGACCGCGGTGAGCGGGTGGAGAAGGGCGAGGTCGTGGGCACCTCGGGCCCGGGCCGCCGGGGCCTGGGGCCCCACGTGCATTTCGAGGTGCGGCGGGGCGAGGAACCCGTGGACCCGCGGTCGGTTTTCTCCGGATCGTAACGGGCTTTCCCGCAAGGGGCGGTTGTCGGTAGGATGCCGGTTACGGGGCTCGCCGAACGCGTGGCAACGTGGTGGGAAACGCGCCGAAGCGTTTCTATTTAGCCGCCGGAGGAATAGCCTCCCAGCCGCAGAGCGCCGAGGAGATCCATGCACGATCGACGGGACGGGGCGGATCAGCGCAAAGCGGCCCGGCAGTACACGCCGAGCACGATCTCCATCTACCTGACGGAGATCCGCCAGACCCGTCTGCTCACCCCGGACGAGGAGAAGGAGCTCGCCGCCCGCATCCAGGCCGGCGACGCGGGTGCCCGGCAGCGGATGATCGAGAGCAACCTCCGGCTCGTGGTCACCATCGCTAAGCGGTACCTGAACCGGGGCCTACCGCTCCTGGACCTCATCGAGGAGGGGAACCTGGGGCTCATCCGCGCCGTGGAGCGGTTCCGGCCGGACAAGGGGTGCCGGTTCTCCACCTACGCCACCTGGTGGATCCGCCAGTCCATCGAGCGGGCCCTGGTGAACCAGGCCGACACGGTGCGGCTGCCGGTCCACGTGGCCGAGGAGATCAACCGCCTGCGCAAGGCGGCCGAGGAGATCCGGGGGAAGGAGGGAACCGAGCCCGACGTGGAGGCCCTGGCCGAAAAGATCGACCGGGACCTCGAGCACGTGCGCCGGCTCTTGGCCCTGGCGCGCCGGACCTTCAGCCTGGACCAGCCCCTGGGCACCGACGAGGACTACACCCTCCAGGACGTGATCGAGGATCCCTCGGTCCAGGACCCGGAGGAGGTGGTGCTCGAGGACGACCGGCTACGGGTGCTGGAATCCTGGCTGCAGGAGCTCCGGCCCCGGGAGCGCAGGGTGCTGGAGCTGCGGTTCGGCCTGGGGGGAGAGGAACCCCTTACCCTGGAGGAGATCGGCCGGATGTTCGGGGTGACCCGGGAGCGAATCCGACAGATCGAGACGAACGCGCTTCGGAAACTGCGCCGTATGGCCGCCCGGAACCGGGTGCCCTTCGGTGAGCTGTGTTGACGCCCCGAAAGGTCCTCGGCCGGGCTGGTGCCGGGCACGCGCCTGGGCCGGCCAGCCTAGCCATGGAAATTCACCTTTTCACGGAAGGAGGCGACGCGCCGTGGTGGACGAACTCAAGCAGAAAATCCGCGACATCCAGGACTTCCCCAAGCCCGGTATCGTGTTCAAGGACATCACGACGCTCCTTCGGGACGCCTCCAGCTTCAACCGGGCCGTGGACCTCCTGGGCCACCGGTACCTGGACCAGCCCATCGATGTGGTGGTGGGCATCGAGGCCCGGGGGTTCGTGGTGGGTTCGGCGCTTGCCTACAAGCTGAACAAGGGCGTGATCCTGGTACGCAAGCCGGGGAAGCTCCCCTACAAGACCCACTCCGTGAGCTACGAGCTGGAGTACGGCACCGACACCCTAGAGATCCACCAGGACGCCATCGAGCCGGGCCAGAAGGTGCTGATCGCCGACGACGTGTTGGCCACGGGGGGCACCGTGCGCGCCGTGATCGATCTCATCCGGCGCATGGGCGGCGAGGTGGTGGAGTGCGCATTCCTGGCGGAGCTCACCTTCCTCCAGGGCCGCGAAAAGCTCCAGGACGTGCCGGTCCACAGCCTGATCCAGTTTTAACCCACGCCCTTGACCCGCAAAACGGGGGACCGTAGGCTGTGACCACATAGTCAGTGTGTGGTCACAAGGGAGGCGGCATGCACACGGTAGGCGTTCGGGAGCTCAAGGCCCGGTTGAGCTATTACCTTCGTCTGGCCCGCGGGGGAGAACCCGTGATTATCACCGATCGGGGCCGACCCGTGGCGCGGTTGGTCCCGGAATCGGGGCCGGACCCGGAGATCCGGGGGCTTTGGGAGATGGCTGCGCGGGGGCTTGTCCGGCTGCCCGAAGGGGCCGGGAAACCGCTGTTGGACTTTGAGTTGGTGGAGATCCCCGGCCGGCCGCTGTCGGAAACGGTGCTCGAGGACCGGCGGTGATCTTGTACTGCGACACCAGCGCCGTCGTGAAATGCTTCATCCGGGAACCGGCCAGCGCCGAGATCCGGGAGGCGGTCGCGGCTGCGAAGTTTGTCGTGACTTCCGAAGTGGCCTGGGCGGAGACCTTGGCGGCCCTGGCCCGTCGCGCGAGGGAGGGCGATCTCGACGAGGGCAAGCACGGGCTGGTTCGCCGGCGGTTTATGCGAGCGTTCTCGGCCTGGGCGAGGGTGCCCCTGGGCGAGGAGGTGAACGAGCGCGTAGCGAGACTGGTTCTGGAGCACCCCCTGCGAGGCTTCGACGCGATCCATTTGGCCTCGGCCCTTCTCATCCAAGAACAGGCACGGTCCGCTGTCACGTTCGCGTGCTACGACGAGAGGTTGTCCCGGTGCGCGGCCTCTGCGGGCCTTCGGTTGTTTTCCTGATCCGCGGCCCGCTCCGCGGGGTGTGTCTCGAAGGCCCCTCCCGTTGACCCGAACCCGTCCCGCCGGTGTCCCCCCCCGCTCCCGGTCACAGCCCGACGGCCCCCCCATCGGCGCCCACGTGTCGGTGGCCGGGGGGCCGGTGGCCGCGTGGGAGCGGGCCGTCAAGCTCGGGGCCGAGGCCGCCCAGGTGTTCCCGGGTAGCCCCCGCACCTGGGAGAGCCCCTGGCCCGGGAAGGAGGCCCTCGCCCGGGCGGCCGAGGCATTTCGGGCCTCGGGCATCCCGGTGGTGGTCCACGCCATCTACCTTGTGAACCCGGCCTCCGGCGACCCGGAGGTGCGGCGAAAATCCGTCGGGGCCCTCGCCCGGGGGCTCGCCTACACGGCGGGCCTGGGGGCGCTGGGCCTCGTGGTCCACGTGGGGCACGCGAAGGACGCCGACCGGGCGACGGCCCTCGAACGGGTGCGGGAGACCCTGGAGCGGGCCCGGGACGAGGCCGGGGCGGGCGTGCCCTACTTCCTGGAAACCGGGGCCGGAACCCGGGGTTCGGTGGGCTCGAGCCTGGAGGACCTCGTGGCCCTCGTGCGGGCGCTGGGCCCCGGCACCCGGATCTGCGCCGACACCGCCCACCTTTTCGCCGCCGGGGTGCCCACCCACACGGCCGAGGGCCTCGACGGGTGGCTGGCGGCCGTGGAGCGGGACCTCGGCCCCGGGGCCGTGGGGCTCGTCCACCTCAACGACTCTTCCACCCCGTTCGCCTCCGGCCGCGACCGGCACGAGAACCTGGGCCAGGGGGAGATCGGCGGCCGCGCCCTGGCCCGGTGGGTGCGCCACCCGGTTCTTCGGACCGTACCCTTCGTGATCGAAACCCCCGGCTTCGACCGCCAGGGCCCCGACCGGAAAAACCTGGCCCGGGCGCGCCGGTACCGGCGCGGCCGGTAAGATCGGGAGAGGTGGAAGGTCAGTCCTGGGAAGGCGGGGTCTGGGGAGCAGGCGGCGGGAGCGCGCCGGCCGTGAAGACGCCGGGTTTCTCCCACTGGGCCCACCGGTTGGGGAACCGGCGGGTCTCGACCTCGAGGCGGGCCTCGCGAACGGCCAGGGCCGCGTGGATGCCGGGTTTCAGCCGGATCACGGTCTGGCCGCGGACGGAGACGTTCCGGGCCTCGGCCTCCCCCTCGAGGCCCTCCACGACCTCGGTTTCCCCCCGGCGGGCCACGAGCACGGTCACGGGGCGGGGCAGATCGAGTTCCAGGGCGTCGGTGCGCACCTGGAACGGGGCCTCGGCCCAGCGCCGCACCAGCACCTCCCCCTCCTCCACCCGAAGCTCCCGGCACACCGGGGTGCGGCCCTCGAAGGCGAAGGGCACCCGGACCTCGGCGTCCCCGAAGAGCCGGACCGCACCCTCGGGCAGAAGGAGCTCCACCTTGCCGGCCGGGCCCGTGAACACGGTGTCGCCGGGTTCCAGGAGCACGGGCCCGGTCAAGGGCCGGGCTTCGCGGGCGTGGCGCGGCCGAATCCAGGCCTCCCCCTCGACCCGGCCCACCTGGGGGTGGAGCACCCGGGGCGGGGCCTGGGCCGGCCAGGGCAGGGACGCGCAGGCCCCGAGCCACAGGAGGAGCGGGAGCAGAACCGTGGCTAGCCTTGGCCGCATTCCGAGGGGTCCCCTTGGATCTTTTCCATGGCGTGGGGCAGGGCCGGCAGGAGCACCTCCAGGTTCTCCCTGGCGGCCTTGGGGCTTCCGGGCAGGTTCACGATGAGCACCGTCCCCCGGATGCCCACCACGGCCCGGGAGATCATGGCGTGGGGCGTTTTCTGGAGGCTCGCCCACCGCATGGCCTCGGCCATGCCGGGCACCTCCCGGTCGATCACGTCCCGGGTGGCCTCGGGGGCCACGTCCCGGGGGGCCACGCCGGTGCCCCCGGTGGTGAGGATGAGGTCGAGCCCTCCCCCGTCGGCCCAGGCGATCAGGGTGGAGGCGATGCGCTCCCGGTCGTCGGGGATCACGTCGTAGCGCTCCACCCGGTAGGGGCCTTCGGCCAGCACGTCCCGGGTTGCCGGCCCCGAGAGGTCCTCCCGCTCTCCCCGGGCCCCCCGGTCGGAGAGGGTCAGGATCCCCACCCGCCACACCCGGCTCACGGCGCGGCCTCCCCGGTGAGAACCTCCACGGGATCCCCCACCCGCACGGTGCCCGTGCGGATCACCTTGGCGAACACCCCCTCCCGGGGCATGACGCAGTCGCCCGCCTGGTAGTAGATGGCGCAGCGGGTGTGGCACTCCTTGCCGTGCTGGGTGAGCTCCAGCACCACCTCGTCGCCCACCCGGAGCCGGGTGCCCAGGGGCAGGGCCAGGAGGTCGAGGCCCCGGGTGGTCAGGTTCTCGGCGAAGTCCCCGGGGTTCACGTCGAGCCCGGCCGCGCGCATCTTGTCCACGCTCTCCAGGGCAAGCAGGCTCACCATGCGGTGCCAGTCGCCGGCGTGGGCGTCGCCCTCAAGCCCTTCGGGCCCGATCTCCACGGCATCCACCGGGGTTTTCCGGACCCCCTTGGTTTTGCTCACGTTGATGGAAACGATTTCGGCCATCGGTTCTCTCCCTCGGCTCCCCCCGGGCAACGCCCCGGGGCGAGCCCATCGAGATCAGATCTTGCCCCGCCGGGCCAGGACCCGGGTGGCGCCGCTCGACACGGGGCTCGGGACGTTCCGGCTCTTCGAGATCTGGCGGAGGTCCCGGTCCTGGAGTGTCTCCAGGAGCCGCAGGGCCCGGGGCAGCGGGGTCTTGGGATTCTGGCACAGGGCGAGCCGGATCGGGTAGCTCTTCATCCAGTCGCGGCGCTGGAGGATCATCCGGATGACCTCCTCGGCCACGGTGCGGTCCTGGGCGATGGCGAGCACCTCGTCCTCCCGGATCTTGGGGCTCTGGACCACGGCCCGCACCACGGCCTTGTTCCGGTCGCGCACCAGGAGCCGCCGGGCCGATTTGGACCCGAGCATGGCGAGCTTGATCTTCTGGGCCACCGAGAGCGACCGGACCATCTGGTAGAGGTTCTCCCGCTCGGCCTCGGTCTGGGGTTCCTCGGCCCCGTCGTCCAGGAGCGCCGGCGGCAGGGCCGGGGGGAGCGGCTCATCGGCCGCCCCGGCGTCGTCCCCCGGATCCGCCCCCTCGTCGGCGGGAGGTTCCGGACCGGAGGGGACGCCCGCTCGTTCGTCCGCCGCCGGAGCCGGCTCGCCCAACAGGCTCTCGAGGCGGCTTCGCTCCCCCGGCGCGAGGGCCGGGTTCGCCAGGAGCCGCCGGCCCAGGTCGGGACACCCCAGCAGGAACCGCTGGTTCCGGGCGAGCCGGGCCACGACCTCGGGATCCCCGGAGTCCGCGAAGGGAGCCGCCGCCCCTGGCGTGAGGTTCGGGTGGCTGAGGAGCCCGAAGAGGACGGCCCGGGGGAGGTCCTTGCGCCGGGCCAGGTGCTCCAGGGCGCGCGGGGACATCCCCGGGTCGTCCAGGGCCGCCTGGAGGACGTTCGCCGGAAGCTCATCCCACGTGCGCGCGGCCGCGGCCCGAACGGACGGGTCGGGGTCTCCAGCAAGGGTTGCAAGGGCCTCCATCAGGTCCCGGGGCGGGAGGGGCACCAGGCCCCTGGCCGCGGCGAACCTCGCCTCGAGGGGCGCGTCCGGCGAGGCCCAGCGGTCGAGTTCGCTCACGGGCGCTCCCTCAGGTACGCCCGGATCCCCTGCCGCTGCAACGACGCCCGGGCCGTCTCGGCCTCCTCACGGGTGAACGGCCCGGCGTACACGGTCCACACCGGGAAGGGGCCCTCGTAGGGTTCGATCCGGGCCGGGATCCCCCGCTTTCGCAACATGCCAGCCGCTCTCTTTGCCTCCTTCTCCAGGTAGAAGTAGGCCAAGATCTCCCCCTCCGGTTCCACCTCGTACCCGGCCTCGGCCAGCGCCGCCCGGGCCGAGGCCGGATCGCCCCCGGGTTCGAGGGCGACGCGAAACCCCTTCGACCTCCGCTGGGTGCGGTGCAAGAACACGGGGAGCCCGAGCCGGCGCAGCCGGGCCTCCATCTCCTCCCGGTACAGCTGGCTGCGGAACATGCCCACCTGGAGGGCGAAGGGCCGCTCGGGGGCGGCGGCCCCGGGAGGGGAAGGGGGCGCCGGGGGCGGTTTGGCCGGGCGCGCCTCGGGCGCCTCCGGTACCGGTTCGGCCTTCGGCGCGGGGGCCGGCGGAGCGGGCGGCTCCGGCTTCTCCGGGGCCGCCTGGGACGCCGGTTCGTCCCGCCGGGGGGCCGGGGGAGCGGAAGCCGGGGCCACGGCCACCTCGGTCACGTCCGGTCCGAACCGGGATCCCTGGGGCGCCTCCGCCGCCCTCTCCCCCTGGGGCAGGGGCCGGGGATTTGCCGTGAGCGCCCTCCGGCCCTCCAGGGGATCGCGAAGGAGGATCCCCGCCGCCTGAACCGCCACGAACCCCAGGACCCCGAGGAGGACGAGCCAGAGGACGCAGCCGCCCCGGCGCGGGGGCGCCGGGGTGGCCGGTTCCGGGGTGTCGGCCCCCCCGGAGGGGTCCGCCGCTTCCGCCGGCGCCTCCGGGGGGGCATCCGTCGCGGGGGCCTCGGGCTCCCCGTTCCGGGGCGCTTCTTCGGGAGGCTCGGGATGCTCCGCCACCGGCTATTCCTGCTCCTCGGCCTTGGCCTCGGCCACGATTTTCTCGGCGATGTTGGGCGGGACCTCCTCGTAGTGGTCAAAGCGCATGGTGAACACGCCCCGCCCCGCGGTCATCGACCGAAGATCCGGCGCGTACTCGAGCATCTCGGCTAGGGGCACGTGGGCCCGGATGACCTGGATCCCGTTTTCCGGGTCCACCCCCAGCACCCGGCCCCGCCGGGCGTTCAGGTCGCCGATCACGTCGCCCATGTAGGCATCAGGCACCCGCACGGTGACCTCCATGATGGGCTCCAAGAGCACCGGGTTGCACTCGGCGGCGCCCTTCTTGAACCCGAGGGAGGCCGCGATCTTGAAGGCCATCTCCGAGGAGTCCACCTCGTGGTATTTGCCGTCGAACAGGGTGACCTCCACGTCCACCATGGGGTATCCGGCGAGGATGCCGCCGGCCATGGCCTCCTTGACCCCCTCCTCACAGGCTGGGATGTACTGCTTGGGGATCGCGCCGCCCACGATCTTGTCGATGAACCGGAACCCCTCGCCCCGGGGTAGCGGCTTGATCTCGAGCCAGGTGTCGCCGAACTGGCCCCGTCCGCCCGTCTGCTTCTTGTACCGGCCCTGGACCTTGGTGCTCTTCTTGATGGTCTCCCGGTAGGGGATCTTGGGCTTCTGGAGGACCACGTCGGCCCCGAATTTGCGCTTGATGCGCTCGCAGGCGATGTCGAGGTGGAGCTTGCCCATGCCGGAGACCAGCAGTTCGTGGGTCTGGTCCTCCCGACGCACGTGGATCGTGGGATCCTCGTCCTGGATCCGGCGCAGGGCCTGGTTCATCTTCTCCTCGTCGCCCCGGGACTTCGGGTAGGCGGCGTAGGTCATGAGCGGCTCGGGCGGGGCGATCCAGGGGAACACCACCGGGTTCGCCTTGTCGCACAGGGTGTCGCCCGTGCGGGTCTCCTTGAGCTTCGCCACGGCCAGGATGTCGCCGGGCCCGGCCACCGGCACGGGTTTCCCGTCCTTGCCGACCAGGGCCAGGATCTGTCCCACCCGCTCCTCCACCTGCCGGTTGGCGTTCCAGACCGTGGAGTCGGAGGAGACGGTGCCGCTCCACACCCGAAACAGGGTGAGCCGGCCGGCGAACGGGTCGGAGAGGGTCTTGAACACCAGCGCCGAGAACGGCTGGTCGTCGGTCGGCTCCCGGGTCACGGGTTCGCCGCCCGGGTCCTCCCCCTCCACGGCGCCCCGGTCGGCCGGGCTCGGGAACGCGTCCACGATGAGGTCCAGAAGCGCGGCCGTGCCGATGTTTTTGGCGGCGGAGCCCACGAGCACCGGCACGAACTGGCGGCCCACCACCCCGGCCCGGAGCGCCCGGGCGAGCTCCGCGGCCGTGATGTCCTGGCCGTCGAAGTACTTCTCCATGAGCTCGTCGTCGGTCTCCACCAGGTGCTCGACGAGCTGCTCCCGGGCCGACGCGGCCGCGTCGGCAAGATCGTCGGGGATCGGCCCTTCCTGGGGCTTCCCGGAGTCGTCGGCGAACGTGTAGGCCTTTTCGGCCAGGAGGTCCACGTACCCCTGGAAGGCGGCGTCCTGGCCGATGGGCAGATGGATCGGCACGAACGTGGCGTCGAAGGCGGCCCGCAGGGCCTCCAGCGCCGCGTCGAACCGGGCGTTCTCCTTGTCGAGCCGGTTCACCACCACGGCCCGCGGCAGGCCCAGTTCGTCGGCCGTCTGCCAGACCTTCTCGGTCTCGAACTTGATCTCCGCCTCGGGGCCCACCACCACGACGGCCGCGTCCACGGCCTGGAGGGCGGCCTGGGCCTCGTAGAGGAACACGTCGTAGCCGGGGGTGTCGAGCAGGTTCACCTTGGTCTTCTTGTGCTCGAGCCAGGCCAGGGACGCGGAGATGCTGAATTTGTGATCCTTCTCCTCGGGTTCGAAGTCGAGCACCGAGGTCCCGTCGTCCACCTTGCATAGGCGCGTCGTCACTCCGGCGCAAAAGAGCATCCCCTCCCCCAGGCTGGTCTTGCCGCTTCCGCCGTGTCCCACCAGAGCCACGTTGCGGATCTTGTCCACCTCGTACCGTTTCATGCCCGCTCCTTTCCGTTGGAGAAACCGACGACTACCCCTGATTGCGTTCGTACAGAATCCGAAGCCCCTCCAGGGTCAAAAACTCCTCCACCCGTTCGATGTGGCGGGTTTCCCGGGCGATGAGCGCCGCGAGCCCCCCGGTGGCCACGACGAGAGGCTCGTCCTTCACCTCGGCCCGGAGCCGTTCGATCAGCCCGTCCACGAGGCTCGCATAGCCGAACACGATGCCCGACTGCATCGAGTGGACCGTGTTCCGGCCCAGCACCCGGGGGGGGCGCTCCAGGGCCACCTTGGGCAGCTTGCTGGCCCGGGCGAACAGGGCCTCCATGCTGATCTGGAGGCCCGGGGCGATCATGCCCCCCATGTAGGCCCCCGAGGGGTCCACATAGTCGAAGGTGGTGGCCGTTCCGAAGTCCACGATGATGAGCGATCGGCGGAACTTCTCGTACCCGGCCACCGCGTTCACGATGCGGTCGGCTCCGACCTCGCGCGGGTCCTCGTACCGGATCGGCATGCCGGTGCGGATGCCCGGGCCCACCACGAGGGGATCCCGGTGCAGATACTCCCGGGCCGCGGCCGCCAGCGTGGGCGTGAACGCCGGAACCACCGAGGAGATGGCCATCCCTTCGATGCGGTCGAGCCCGATGCCCCCGAGGTCGAAGAGGCTCCGGAGCAGGATCCCGAGTTCCTCGGGGGTTTTTCGTGGGTCGGTGGCGATGCGCCAGTGGGCCGTGAGCTCGGGGCCCTCGAACACCCCGAGACAGCTGTGGGTGTTGCCCACGTCCACGGCCAGAAAAAGCGGTGCGGAAGGCGTCATGGAGCCCTCGTGGTGACGTATTCGAGATCGCCGGCCAGCACGCGGGCGGGGCTTCCGTCGGAGCGGCGAAGGAGAAGGGCGCCCTCGGGGTCGAGCCCCTCGGCCACGCCCTCCACGGGGCCGGCGGGGGTGAGGACCCGGACCGGACGGCCGGCGCCCCGGAACCACGCCTGCCAGGTCTCGCGGACGTCGGCGAATCCCGCCCGAACGAAGCGATCATACAGGGGTTCGAGGGCCCGAAGAAAGCCGGCGAGGGCGGCCAACCGGTCGGGCGCCGGCGGGGCGGCCCACTCGGCCACGGTGGTCGCGAGCGGCCGGGCCTCCTCGGGGAGGTCGCGGGGCGCTCCCCCCACGTTCAGGCCCACCCCAAGGACCACGTGGCGGGCCGCCTGGGCCTCGGCCCGCATCTCCAGCAGGA
Organism: Deferrisoma sp.; assembly: GCF_054681715.1. Classification (NCBI taxonomy): domain Bacteria; kingdom Pseudomonadati; phylum Thermodesulfobacteriota; class Deferrisomatia; order Deferrisomatales; family Deferrisomataceae; genus Deferrisoma; species Deferrisoma sp. The sequence goes on along the minus strand of NZ_BAAHFQ010000023.1, from coordinate 17,544 downwards.
TGCCGGCCACCTTGCGGCCCCCGAGGAGCACGTCGTTGGGCCATTTGATCTCGATGGCCTGGCGGGGCACCCAGTGGGCGAGGGCCTCCGCCAGGGCGGCCGAGGCCACGTAGGTGAGGGGGGGTACGGCGGCGGCCGGAAGGTCCGGACGAAGGACAAGGCTGAACAGGAGGCTCTCGCCGGGGATGTCGGCCCAGGTCCGGCCCCTCCGGCCTCGGCCCCGGGTCTGGTGCTCGGCCACCACCAGCGCCCCCTCGGGTGCTCCCTCCTCGGCCCACCGGTCGGCCTCGGCGTTGGTGGACGACGTTTCCGGCAGGTAGCGCACGGGGCGGCCGAGGCGTTGCGTCGTCAGGGCGGTTTCGATCTCGGGCGGCCGCAGGCCCCGGACCGGCCTCTCCAGGCGGTAGCCCCGCCCGGCGAGACTTCGGACCTCGTACCCGTTCCGGCGCAGCTCCTCCACCGCCTTCCATACGGCGGACCGGGTCACGCCCAGGCGCCCGGCCAGGTCCTCGCCGGAGAGCGCCCCGGGTTCGGCGGCCAGGAGGAGCCGTAAGACGCGGTCCGCGAGGGGTTCGGCCATGGGATACCCGCTGGGGTCGGCGACACGGGTCGATGGGGTGCGCGGGCGCGGCGGGGCCGTCCGGAACGCCGGGAGCCAAGGTCCGCGCCGCAAAGGGAAAGGCCTTACTAGCAGAGGGCTTCCGGGGGTGTCAACGGCCGGGAACGGGGCGGCGAAGGGGTGCGCCCGGCCCTGGGGAGAAGGGAGTTGAGGGCGTGGGCACCAACGGATCCCGCCCGGCCCGGACGGCGGAGCCTTCCTCGCAGGTCCCGGTGCGGCTTCCCCGGGCGTCCTTTTCACCAACTTCTAATTTGACCTTTTCGGTTTCCCGCGCGTAGCCTGAAACGTCGGCAATCGTAGCCACCTAGGGAGGCGCGCGTGGGGAACCGCAGGGGTAGAAAGGTCTGGGCGTTCTTGGCGCTCCTGGCCGTGCTGTCCGCGGCCGGCTGGGGCGGGGTGTGCCTGGACTCCTGGCGCCTCGGCCCGGAGTTCGCGTGGGCCGCGCCGGGGTGCTGCGATCTGCCGGCGGAGCTCCCGGGTGACGCCGATCCCGATTGCCGCTGCTGCGACGCCACGGGCGCCGTCCCCCTGCCGGCACCGCCTGCCGTGCCCCCCGCCACCGTCGGGGCCGTGAAACTCCTCGATTCCTCCGCAGTTCTCCCCCCCGGGTTCCCTTCCCGCCCCGGACCGATACCCATCGGTTAAGCCCCTTCCCCGTCATTCGTTTCGTTGCCGACCCGAACGCCGCCGCGTCCGGCCGTGGAGGCGGCGGCGCGCTTGGTTTGTGGAGGAGTCACCGTGACACGACCCAAGGGTTCTCCCTGGGGCCGGGCGCTGGACGCCATGGCCTCGCTCAAGCTTTCGATCTTCTTGTTTTTTTCGCTGGCCGCCACCAGCGTGTTCGGCACCGTGATCCAGCAGCAGGCCGACCCGGAGGCCTATGTGGAGTCGTACGGGCCCACGTTGGCCCGCCTCATCGGGTCCCTGGGGCTTACCGACATGTACCACTCGTGGTGGTTCGAGCTCCTGTTGGCCCTGCTCCTTGTAAACACCCTCCTTTGTTCCCTGCGCCGGCTACCGGCGGCGCTGCGCCAGATCCGGGGCGAGCAGTTCGGCGGCGAGGAGGCGTGGAACACCAAGCCGCTTCGGGCCGAGTGGGCGGCGGGGCCTGATGCCGAGGCCGTGGCCCGGGTGCTCGGCCGGAGGATGGGACGGCCCCGGGTCCGGCGGGGCGACGGCGGGGTTCGGTTCTTCGCCCAGCGGCAGCGCTGGGCCCGCTTGGGGGCCTACGTGGCCCACGCGAGCCTTGTGCTGTTCTTCCTGGGCGGGATCGTGGGCGCCCGGTTCGGGTTCAAGGGGTTCGTGAACATCGTCGAGGGCGAAAGCGTCTCTGCGGTGCAACTGCGGGGCGGGGGCACCCTGGAGCTTCCCTTCGAGGTGGAGTGCGAGGCCTTCGAGCTCCACCAGTACCCCGACGGCCGGCCCAAGGACTACCTGAGCCGGCTCGTGGTCCGGCGGGGCGACGAGGTTCTCCAGAGAAAGACCATCGAGGTGAACGACCCGCTGATCCAGGACGGGGTCTTCTTTTACCAGTCGAGCTACGGCACCGTGGGCGGTGGTGCGGTGCTCCGGATCCTCGACCCCGAGGGGAACCCCGTGGCCGGCCCCGTGCGGCTGGCGGAACAGGAGTCGTTCCCGATCCCCGGCACCGACCTGGCGGTGGAGGTGACGGCCACGGCCGAAAACCTCCAGGGGTTCGGGCCGGCCGCCCAGTTGGCCCTGGTCCGGATCGCGGACGGCGGCCACCACCACGTGGGCGAGCCGTTCGTGGTGCTCCAGAACTTTCCGGACTTCGATCGCCGGCGCGGGGGCCCGTTCGTTTTCCGGATGGAGGGGCTCCTGCCGGGCAAGTGGTACACGGGGCTCCAGGTGGCTAAGGACCCCGGTGTTCCCCTGATCTGGGCCGGTTCGGCGCTGCTCACCCTGGGAACCCTGATGGCGCTCTTCACCTCCCACCGGCGGGTGTGGGTGTGGGTGGAGGCCGGCCGGGTTCGGGTGGCCGGGGCCGCCTCGCGCAACCGCGAGGGGTTCCAGCGGGAGTTCGAGGCCCTCGTGGCGGAGCTGCGCGCACTCTCCCGTGAGGCGTCCAACGAAAAGCGGGCCGTGGGCTGATCCGGCCCCGACCGGCCTTGGGATCGGCCGCTGGCCCGCGACGGGGGCCGGCGGCCGCAGACCAAACTTTCTCGATCCAGGAGAAGCAGACGATGAACGTGACCTTGTTCAACCTGAGCATGGTGCTCTACTTCGTGGCCGGCGTGCTCTACGCCGTGCATCTCGCGGCCCGGCGGAACCCCGTGGTCGGCCTCGGGGCCACGGCCGTGTGCCTCGGGGGGTTCCTGGTGAACACCGCGGCCTTCGTGGTGCGCTACCTCGAAAGCGCCAAGCTGGGGTACGCCTACATGCCCCTTTCCAACATGTACGAGTCCAAGGTGTTTTTCGCCTGGTGCATCATGGGGCTCTACCTCGTCTTCGAGTGGCGTCTGCGCACCCGGGCCCTGGGGGCGTTCGTGGCGCCCCTGGGCGCCCTGGCCATCGCCGTCGTGTCCCTGAACCCGAAGATCTCCTCGGAGATTCAGCCCCTGGTGCCCGCGCTCCAGTCGAACTGGCTCACCGCCCACGTGGTGACCTGCTTCATCGGGTACGGCGCCTTCGCCATCTCGTTCGCCGTGAGCGTGCTTTATCTGTTCCGGGGCGACGGGAAGGAGGGCGTCCTTCCGCCCCGTCGGGTCCTCGAGGACATCTCCTACCGGGCCATCGCCGTGGGATTCCCGTTCCTGACCCTGGGGATCCTGACCGGCGCCATCTGGGCCAACTACGCCTGGGGCACCTACTGGAGCTGGGACCCCAAGGAGACCTGGTCGCTCATCACCTGGTTCATCTACGCGGCCTACCTCCACGCCCGGTTCACGGCCGGGTGGCGGGGGGCCCGCCTCGCGTGGCTCTCCATCGTGGGGTTCGGGGCGACCATGTTCACCTACTGGGGCGTGAACTTCGTGCTCTCGGGGCTTCACAGCTACGGATGAGGGCCGTATGACGGCCGCGCGCCGGTTCCTGTGGGCGGCGGCCCCCGTTTTCACCGCGGGGGCCGCCTGGGCCCACGGCATGTCCGAGGCCGACCGCCAGGCCATGCTCGAGGGGGGCTACGGGCTCTACCTGTGGCTCGGCGCCAAACACATGCTCACGGGGTACGACCACCTCCTGTTCCTGCTGGGGGTCATCTTCTTCCTCACCGGGTTCCGGGACGTGGTGCGCTGCGTCACGGCCTTCACCCTGGGCCACAGCCTCACCCTGATCCTGGCCACCCTATTTCAGATCACGGCGAGCTACTACCTGGTGGACGCGGTGATCGCGCTGAGCGTGTGCTACAAGGGGTTCGACAACCTGGACGGGTTCCGGCGGTACTTGGGGAGGGAGCCCCCCGACATGGTCCGGGTGATCTTCGCGTTCGGGCTCGTGCACGGGTTCGGCCTGAGCACCCGGCTCCAGACCCTCCCCCTGGGCGCGGACCTGGCCGGGCTCGTGGGCCGGATCCTCTCGTTCAACGTGGGGGTGGAAGTGGGCCAGGTGCTCGCCCTCGTGGTCATGGTGGCCGCGCTTGCGGGCTGGCGCCGGACCGAGGCGTTTCGTCGGTTTGGCCGGGTGGCCAACGGCGGGCTCGTGGCGGCGGGCCTCTTGCTCTTTCTCTTCCAGATGCACGGCTGGACCCACGAGCGCTTCGGGGAGGAGTTGGGGTTCAACTACGACGCCCACTACCACGCCCACGAGGCCATGGACCTCGAAAGGGCCAGGGAGGCGATCCGTGACAATCTTCTGGAAGGGCTGGAGTAGGGCTGCGGGGGTCGCGCTGGTTGCCGGGGCGCTCTCGGTCTGCGCCGCCGGGGCCTGGGCCCACGGAGGCCACGAGACGATCCCCGAGGAGGAGGCCGTGCGCCGGGCCCGGGCCGTCCAGGAGCTTTTGGTTCGCCGGGGGCGGCTGGGGCCGGACTGGGCCGGGGCGACGGTCGAGGCCGCGCAACTGCAGATGGTGGACGGCGTGGAACGCTGGGTCGTGGTGTTCCGGAACCCCGGTGCCCCACCGGGCCGGGACCGGCTCCATGTGTACCTCCACTACGACGGCCAGGTGCTGGGGGCCAACTTCTCGGGAGAGACGAAATGAGCCGGATCGCGAGCCGTGTCTGGATCGCCGCAGTGGGCGTTTTGGCGGCCGGCTGTGCGGCCTCGCCCCCAACGGCGTGGGAGCCCACGGCCGGAACAGACCCGATTCGGCCCTGCTGTGCCCTGGAGACCCCGAACGCCCACCACCTCCCGAGGCTTAGGCCCGAGGAGGTGGACCGCCGGTACCGGTTCCGGGTGGAGCCGGACCGGCCCCTTCGAGCCGGGGAACCTGTGGTTCTCCGGGTGTACGTGGAGGCCGCGGACGAGCCCCGGCCGGAGGCCATGGCGCCCTACCGGGAGCGAAGGGTCCACGCCCTCCTGGTCCCGGAAAGCCTGGTGGATGTGGCGCACCTGCATCCCCAGGGGGAGCCGGGGTGGCTCGAGACCGCCGTGTTCGACGGCCGCCACGATTTCCGGTTCACCCCGAGCCACGGCGGCCGCTACGATCTGGTGCTCGATTTCGTGGACGAGGGCATCTGGGTGACCAAGGTGATCCCCCTGACCGTGGAGGGTCCGGCTGCGCCACCGGCCAAGCCGGATCGATCCCACACACGGAAGGCCGGGGACCTGGGCGTGGATCTGGTCCTGACCCCGCCCGAGCCCGTTGCCAAGGGGTATGTGAGCGCGTATCTGCGGGTCACCCGGAACGGGGAGGCCGTGACCGACCTCGAGCCCTTCGCCGGCGCGCTCCTCCACGGGGCCCAGATCGGGCCCGGCGGAGAGATCCTCCATTTCCACGGGGGCAGCGACGCCTTCGGCCACTTCAGGTTTTTCCGGGACCCGCCCGGTTACCGGGGGCCGAAGCTCTATTTCACCCCCCAGTTCGACCGGCCGGGGCGGTACCGCCTAGTGGCCTTCTTCCGGCGGGCGGGCCGGGAGCACCGGGTGGCGTTCGATGTAGACGTGGCACCGCCGTCATCTGGGTTTCGATGAGATCCCGAAGGGCCGGGGCTGGATCGGCAGGGGCCGCGTGCCGTAGGATGCGGGGCTCATCGAGGGCATCTTCGGAGACGGAGGTAGACCGTGCGAAGGAAGGGAGCCGCGGCCTTCCTGGGCGCCGCTTTTCTCGTGCTGATCGGGCTTGGCTGCTCGGGGCAGGACGCCCCGTCCCGGGCGGGAAGCGCCGGGGCCCCCGCCAAGGCGGAAAAGGGCCACCCGGCCCCGGACTTCGAGCTCACCGGGTTCGACGGTAAGACCTGGCGGCTTTCGGATCTCAAAGGCAAGGTGGTGTTCGTGAACCTCTGGGCCACCTGGTGCCCGCCGTGCCGGGAGGAGATCCCCTCCATGGTCCGGTTCTACCAGCGGTACAGGGACCGGGGGGTGGAGATCCTGGCGGTGTCGGAGGACCGGGACCCCGAGGCCGTTCGCTCGATGATCCGCAAGGCCGGGATGACGTTTCCGGTGATGATGGACCGGGACAAGACCGTGTACGGGCTCTACCGGGCCACCGGCGTGCCCGAGACCCATCTGATCGACAAGAGGGGCGTGATCCGGCACACGGTGATCGGGCCGTTCAACTGGGAGGCGCCCGAGGTGGCCCGGGCCGTGGAGCAGCTCCTGGCCGAGCCCCTGTGATACCAAGTTGCGTGCAAACAGACGCCCATCACGGGGGTCCGGCAAGGGGCCTGGTTCCGGCCGTGCGTGAGGGCGGCATCCGGCTTACCCTGCAGCCGGCACTCAGCCCGGCGGCTCCAGGAACGGCGGAACCGCGAACGTTGGCGAGCCATGGGCGGGGTCATGGCGAGGGAGACATCGGCTGAGTGCCGGCTGCAGCGACTGTAGGAGCCACGCCCGGCGCTCCACCAGGCCCCTTGCCGGGCCGAATCAGGAAACGGTTACGGTGAACGCAACTTGGTATGAGGTCGTCGTGAAGCCGAGCCCCGAACGAACCTACACCTGCAGCGACTACCGCCAGGAGATGCGCCTTCTGGGCCTCAAGCGCCGGCTCGAGGAGGCGGAACTCTCCGACGAGGAACGGGCCCGGATCGAGGGCGAAATCCGGGACCTGGAACGGCAGATGGGGATGGACTGAGGGCGGTCCGCGGTCTTCCGCCCTCGGTCGTCGGTCCCAGGTCTGCCGGTGGATGATCCTTCCAGCCTCCTGGCCTTCTCGCTTCCCCGCCGATCCTACGCCGTCTCCCGGAACGTTACCCCTTTGGCCCGCTCGGCGAGCCATTCGAAGGCCCAGGCGCTCTTGAAGAGCACCACGGGCCGGCCCTGGCGGTCCTCGCACCACAGGGTGCTCGGGTCCCGGTCGATGGCGGCCGGGTCGAGGCCGTCGCCCTCCACCCACCGGGCCACCTGGAACGGCATCGGCTCCAGGGTCACGGTGACCCCGTACTCGTTCTCCAGCCGGTACTTGAGCACGTCGAACTGGAGCACCCCCACCGCCCCCACGATGGGGTCCTTGTCCCCCAGGGGTTGACGGAACACCTGGATCGCCCCCTCCTGGGCGAGCTGCTCGAGACCCTTGTGGAGTTGCTTGGATTTGAGGGCGTTTTTCACCCGGACCCGGGCGAAGTGTTCCGGGGAGAAGTGGGGCACGCCCTCGAAGGTGAGGTCCGGGATCTCGGTCAGGGTGTCGCCGATGTAGAGCGTGCCCCGGTCGTGGATCCCGATCACGTCCCCGGGGTAGGCCTCGTCGATCACCACCCGCTCCTGGGCCATGAACTGGAGCGGCAGGGCGAGGGTCACCTCCCGGCCGAGCCGGGGGTGGCGCACCTTCATGCCCCGCCGGAACCGGCCCGACACCACCCGCACGAACGCGACCCGGTCGCGATGCTGGGGGTCCATATTCGCCTGGATCTTGAACACGAACCCGGAGAACCGCTCCTCCGTGGGGCCCACCGGCCCGGCCGTCGAGTCCCGGGCACCCGGCGGGGGGGCCATCTCCAGGAAGTCCTGGAGGAACGGTTCCACCCCGAAGTTCGTGACCGCGCTCCCGAAATAGACCGGTGTGAGCTCGCCCGCGAGCACCCGGTCGAGGTCGAACGCCTCCCCGGCCCCCTCCAGGAGTTCCACCTCCTCGCGGAACGACGCCAGGTCGTGGGGATCGAGAAGCTCGGCCAGGGCGGGGTCGTCGGGCCCGGTCATCCGGGCCGCGGTGCGGCGCTGCCCGTGGTCGCCCCCTTCGAAGAGAAGCACGTGGCGGTCCCGCAGGTCGTACACGCCCCGGAACCGCTTCCCCATCCCGAGCGGCCAGGTCACGGGGCAGGCCGCGATGCCCAGCACGTCCTCGATCTCCGTGAGCAGATCCAGGGGCCGCCGGCCCTCCCGGTCGAGCTTGTTCACGAAGGTGAAGATGGGGATCCCCCGCATCCGGCAGACCTGAAAGAGCTTTCGCGTCTGGGCCTCCACGCCCTTGGCGCAGTCGATCAGCATCACGGCGGCGTCGGCCGCGGTCAGCGTGCGGTAGGTGTCCTCCGAAAAGTCCTGGTGGCCCGGCGTGTCCAGGAGGTTCACCCGGTAGCCGTTGTACTCGAACTGGAGCACGCTGGTGGTGACCGAGATGCCCCGAGCCTTCTCGAGTTCCATCCAGTCGGAGGTGGCGTGGCGGGCCGCCCGGCGGGCCTTGACCGCGCCGGCGAGATGGATCGCCCCACCGTAGAGGAGGAACTTTTCGGTGAGGGTGGTCTTTCCGGCGTCGGGGTGGGAGATGATGGCGAAGGTGCGTCGCCGGGCGGCCTCGCGGGCCACGGCGTTGGGGGTCTCCATGTGGGGGGCTACCTCGTGCGAAAAGAGGGGATGGCGACAACGAAAACCGGCCCTCGGGGCGTTCCGAGGGCCGGGCAGGATACGGCCTGGGGCCGGAGAAGTAAAGGTCGGTTGTCTGCCACCGCGGCTACATCGTGGGGACCTCTTCGTCCCGGTCCCGCTCCCGGCGCTCGAGTTCCGCCACCCGGCGCTCCAGGGACCGGAGTTGCTCTTCCACGAGCTCGAGGTCCTTGCGGGGAACCAGGTCCATTTTCCGGAAGGTCTCCTGGATGAGATCCCGGATCCGGGCCTCCCACTCCTCCCGGGAGGTCTCGGCCTTGGCCAGGATCTCCTTCACGATGCTTTCCCCCTCCTCCTGGCTCATGCGGCCCTGCTCCACCAGCTCGTCCACGAGCTTGCGGGCCCGCTCCTCGGTCAGGGTGAGAAGGCCGATGCCGGCCAGGGTGGCTTTCCGGAACATGTCGAGCATGGCGGACTCCTCTCTCGGCTGGAAGGCTGGAAAGCTAGGAGGCTAGGAGGCTGGGAGACCCCGAGTTCCGCCTCCCCGCGTGCGGGTCCAACGTGCCCCAGTTCCCCGGGGTTGTCAAACGGGAACCCGGTCCAAGGGTGTCAGGCCCCCAGGAGCTTCGCCGCCTCTTCATAAGCCGCCTCGAGGGCCTTGTCCAGACCCGAGGGGTCGGGGCCGCCGGCCTGGGCCAGCTCGGGCTTGCCGCCGCCCCGGCCCCCGACCTTCTCGGCCAGGGGTTTGATGAGGTCGCCGGCCCGGACCCGCTTCGTGAGATCCTTGGTCACGGCCACGAGAAGGAGCGCCTTGCCCTCGGCCTCGGCCCCGAGCACCACGATCCCCGATCGGATCCGGTCGCGCAGCCCGTCGGCGAACTCTCGCAGGGCCTTGGGGTCGGCCGCCGGCACCCGGGTCGCGAGCACCCGCACGCCGTCGATCTCCCGGGCCTGGGCGAGCACGTCCCGGGCCGCCCCCCCGGCGAGCTGGCTCCGGAGCGAGCTGATCTCCCGCTCCAGCTCCTTGGTGCGCTCCAGGGCCCGGCGCACCTTCTCCGGCACCTCGTCCGGGTTGGCCCGCAGAAGGGCCGCCGCCTCGGCTAGGGCGTCCTCCATGGCGAACACCCGCTCCAGGGCCCGGTCGCCGGTGGCCGCCTCGATCCGGCGCACGCCGGCGGCCACCCCGCCCTCGGACACGATCTTGAACAGCCCGATGTCGCCGGTGCGCGAGGCGTGGGTGCCCCCGCACAGCTCGGCCGACACCTCGCCCATCCGCACCACCCGGACCCGGTCGCCGTACTTCTCGCCGAAAAGCGCCATCACCCCCTGGCGTCGGGCCTCGTCGAACGACTCCTCCGAGACCGTGATTGGATGGTTGGCCTGGATCCACCGGTTCACCCGGCGCTCCACCTCCCGGATCTCCTCGGCGGTCATGGGGGCGAAGTGGGTGAAGTCGAACCGCAGCCGGTCCGGGGCCACGAGCGACCCGGCCTGCTTGACGTGGTCGCCGAGCACCTGGCGGAGCGCGGCGTGGAGGAGGTGGGTGGCCGAGTGGTTCTGGGCCGTGGCGAACCGGGCCCCGGCCTCGACCCGGGCCACGACCCGGTCGCCCTCCCGCAGGGTGCCGCGGGTCACGACGCCCTTGAGCACGATGAGATCGGGAAAGGGCTTGGTCGCGTCCTCCACCCGCACGTACACCCCGTCGGCCTCGAGGCTTCCGGTGTCGCCCACCTGGCCGCCGCTCTCCCCGTAAAACGGGGAGTCGGCGAGCACCACCTCCACGGCCTCGCCCTCCCGGGCCTCGGCCACGCGGTCGCCGTCTCGCACCAGGGCGAGCACGGGGGTTTCGGCCTCCAGCGTCTCGTACCCCACGAACCGGGTGGCGACCCCGGCCGACCGGAGGTCCCGGTACACCCCGGCCACGGCCTCTTCCCCCGAGCCCTTCCAAGAGGCCCGGGCCTTTTCGCGCTGGGCCTCCATCTCGGCCTCGAACCCGGCCTCGTCCAGGGTGAAGCCCCGGTCGCGGACGATGTCGGCGGTGAGGTCCACCGGGAACCCGTAGGTGTCGTAGAGCCGGAACACCACGTCGCCGGGAATCACGGTCTCGCCCCGGGCGGCGAGCCGGGCCACCTCCTCCTCGAGGATCTGGAGGCCCCGGTCCAGGGTGCGGGAGAACCGCTCCTCCTCGTGGAGGATCACCTTGGCGATGTACTCGCGCTTGTCCGAGAGCTCGGGATAGGCCCCCTCCATCTGGTCGATCACCACCCCCGAGACCTTGTGGAAGAACGGTTCCTCGAACCCGAGCATCCGGCCGTGGCGCATGGCCCGCCGCATGATCCGCCGCAGCACGTAGCCCCGGCCCTCGTTGGACGGGAGCACCCCGTCGGCGATCAGGAACGTGGTCGCCCGGATGTGGTCGGCCACCACCCGCAGGCTCACGTCGCTCTCCTCGGCGCGGCCGTAGGGCACACCGGCGAGGTTCGCCGTGAAGTCGATGATCGGGCGGAAGAGATCGGTGTCGTAGTTGGAGTGCACGCCCTGCACCACGGCCGTTACCCGCTCCAGGCCCATGCCGGTGTCGATCGAGGGCTTGGGCAGGGGGGTCATGGTGCCGTCGGCCGCGCGCTCGAACTGCATGAACACCAGGTTCCAGAGCTCCAGGAACCGGTCGCAGTCGCACTCGGGGCCGCACCGGTCCGGGTCGGGGCAGGGGTAGATGCCGGGCCCCTGGTCGTAGTGGATCTCGCTGCACGGGCCGCAGGGCCCCGTGTCGCCCATGGCCCAGAAGTTGTCCTTGGCCCCGCACCGCACGATCCGCTCGGCCGGCACCGGGGTCTCCTGGAGCCACAGGTCCCGGGCCTCGTCGTCCTCCTCGTAGATCGTGACCCACAGCCGGTCGGGGTCGAGCTTCATGTGCTCGGTCAGAAACTCCCAGGCGAACCGGATCGCCTCGCGCTTGAAGTAGTCGCCGAACGAGAAGTTCCCGAGCATCTCGAAAAACGTGTGGTGCCGGGCCGTGCGGCCCACGTTCTCGAGGTCGTTGTGTTTGCCCGAGACCCGAAGGCACTTCTGACAGGTTGTGGCCCGGGCGTAGTCGCGGCGCTCCTGCCCGGTGAACACGTCCTTGAACTGGACCATGCCGGCGTTGGTGAAAAGGAGCGTCGGGTCGTTCTGGGGCACCAGGGACGAACTCGCCACCACCCGGTGGCCCTTGGAGGCGAAGTAGTCCAGGAACGCCTTTCGGATCTCGTTTCCGGTCATCGAAGAACCCCTGTCATCGGATCGTGGATCATACGAAACGGGCCCCGAAACCGGGGCCGGATGCGCGAGAAGCCCGGCGGCTGGGGAGCTTGAATCTCCCGTAGGCCGCGCAGGGCGCGGCTTGTTCGCAGAAACAATAACTTCCGCCTCGGCCACGCGAAGGGCCGGCGCGATGGCGCCGGAACCCCGAATGTTCTTAGCCGCCTAGCTGCCAAGCAGCCCAGCCGCCTAGCCGAAGTTAGTCGGAAGGCTGGGGACGAAACGGCGGCAAACGGACCGGCTGGGTCCTTCACCGTCCAGGCCTCCCCCGGGGTGCATCTCCGTGTTCACTGGGGGGGAGAAGGCCTCCCAGCTTCCTGGCCTCCTAGCTTGCCAGCCTCTCAGAACCGCTCGATCTTCAGGCCCCCGTTTTTCTCCCCGCCCTCCTCGGCCGTGTTCCAGCGGGTGTCGCTGGTGGACTGGATGCCCGACATCTTGAGGGCGAAGTCGTCCGGGTTGGACGACTGGCGCAGGGCTTCCTTATACGTGATGAGGTTTTTCTTGAGAAGCCCCATGAGCGACTGGTCGAAGGTTTGCATGCCGTAGGTGGTGAACCCCTCCGCGATGGCCGTGCGGAGCTCCTTCGTCTTCTCGGGCACCTCGATGCATTCGCGCACCCGGGCCGTGGACACCAGCACCTCCACGGCCGGCACCCGGCCCTTGCCGTCGGCCCGGGGCACGAGCCGCTGGCTGATCACGCCCCGGAGGATGCTCGCGAGCTGGAGCCGCACCTGCTTTTGCTGGTACGGCGGGAACACCGAGATGATCCGGTGGATGGTCTCGGCCGCGTCCACGGTGTGGAGGGTGGAGAGCACGAGGTGCCCGGTCTCCGCCGCCACCAGGGCGGTCTCGATGGTCTCGAAGTCGCGCATTTCCCCCACCAGGATCACGTCGGGGTCCTGGCGCAGGGCGCTTTTCAGCGCTCCGGCGAAGCTCAGGGTGTCAAACCCCACCTCCCGCTGGTTGATGATCGATTTCTTGTCCCGGTGCAGGAACTCGATCGGGTCCTCGATGGTGATGATGTGACAGGTCTTCTTCTGGTTGATGTAGTCGATCATCGAGGCCAGGGTGGTGGATTTCCCCGACCCGGTGGTCCCGGTCACCAGGATGAGGCCCCGGGGTTCCATGGCCAGCTCCTCCACCACCTTGGGCAGGAGGAGCTCCTTGACGGATTTGATCTCGGTGGGGATCACCCGGAACACCATGCCCACGGTGCCCCGCTGCTGGAACACGTTCACCCGGAACCGCCCGAGCCCCGGCACCCCGTAGCCCATGTCCACCTCGTGCTGGTGCTCGAACACGTCGCGCTGGGCCGGGGTCATGATCTCTCCCGCGAGCCTTTGGAGCACCTCGGGGGCGAGGCGGCCGGCGTCCTTGTAGGGGTAGAGCTGGCTGTCGCGCCGGAAGATGGGCGGGAGGCCCGCCTTCAGGTGGATGTCGGAGGCCCGGGCTCTGACCGCGACCTCCAGGATCCGGTTGAGGTCCATGGCGGCCACCCCCTACGCCTCGGCGGGCGGGGCTTCGGGAACGGCCAGACCGACCTTCTCGCGCACCTGGCGCTCCACCTCCTCCAGGATGTCGGGGTTCTCCTTGAGGAAGCGGCGGGCGTTCTCCCGGCCCTGGCCGATCCGGGTCTCGCCGTAGGTGTACCAGGCGCCCCGCTTGTCCACGACGCCTTGGTCCACCGCGAGGTCCAGGAGGTCACCGGTGCGGCTTACCCCTTCGTTGTACAAAATATCGAACTCGGCCTTGCGGAACGGCGGCGCCACCTTGTTCTTCACCACGGTGACCCGGGTGCGGTTGCCCACCACCTGGTCGCCGTCCTTGATCGCGCCGACCCGGCGCACGTCGAGGCGCACCGACGAGTAGAACTTGAGGGCATTGCCGCCGGTGGTGGTCTCGGGGTTTCCGAACATCACCCCGATCTTCATTCGGATCTGGTTGATGAAGATCACGAGCGTCCGGGTTTTGGAGATGGTGGCCGTGAGTTTCCGCAGGGCTTGGCTCATGAGCCGGGCCTGGAGCCCCACGTGGCTGTCGCCCATCTCCCCCTCGATCTCGGCCCGGGGCACCAGGGCCGCCACCGAGTCCACCACCACCACGTCCACGGCGTTGGAGCGCACGAGGAGTTCCGTGATCTCCAGGGCCTGCTCCCCGGTGTCGGGCTGGCTCACCAGGAGGTCCTCCACGTTCACCCCGAGCCGCCGGGCGTAGGAGACGTCGAGGGCGTGCTCGGCGTCGATGAAGGCCGCGATGCCCCCCTGGCGCTGGGCCTCGGCCACGGCGTGGAGGGCGAGCGTGGTCTTCCCCGACGACTCGGGCCCGAAGATCTCCACCACCCGTCCCCTCGGGTACCCGCCCACCCCGAGGGCGAGATCGAGGGAGAGGGCGCCGGAGGGGATGGCCTCGATGCCCCGGGCCGGGCCGGCCTCGCCGAGGCGCATGATTGCGCCCTTGCCGAACTGCTTTTCGATCTGGCCGATGGCCAGGTCCACCGCCTGGCGGCGTTCGGTTGTCATCGCGTTCTCCTCTGAGGATCTTCGTGCCAGAAGGCCCGAAAGCGGAAAGGCTATCAACCCGGCGCCAATAGAGGCGCGCAAGGAAGTCGCCAGGGCATGGGGCCTGCTTCCGGCCGTGCGTGAGTGCGGCATCCGGCTTACGCTGCATCCGGCACTCAGCCGGATGGTCGGAACCATTCAGGAACTCTGGGCGTTTTCGTCTGTTTGCTCGGCCGGAAGAGTCCCAGTCGTTGGCTGAGTGCCGGATGCAGCGACTGTAGGAGCCACGCCCGGCGCTCCAGCAGGCCCCATGCCCCCGACCGTGGCTATTTAGCCGCCGGAGTAATAGTAAGGACCCTTCCCGATTCCAGAATCCTATCGGGCCACCGCCCCTCCCGCGCCGGTTCTCAGGGGGGTGAACCGTCGGCGGCCGGTCCCAGGGGGGCCCGGCCCCGTTCGATGTAGTCCGGGCCGCCCGGGCCGAGACGGCTTTCGAACAGGGTCAGGTGGGCCACCTCGAACGCCGTGCCCCGGTAGGACCGTTCGGCCGGACCGAGCCGCTCGAGCCCCGGGATCCCCCCGGGCCCCCGGGACCGGCCGAGCGTGATGTGGGGCCGAAACGGTCGGGCCTCGCGGGGGAACCCCAGGCGCTCGAGCCGGGTTTCCACCTCGAGGGCGCACCGGCCGAGCGCCGCGGTGCCGCCCTCGAGCCCCACCCAGAGGACCCGGGCCCTTCCCCGGGGCGGGAAGGTTCCCACGCCCGCGGGGGTGAGCCGGATCGGCCCGGCCACGGGAAGGGGCGGGGCCAGGGCCTCGCGCACCGCCTCGAACCGCTCCGGGGGGATCTCCCCCAGGAACCGCACGGTGATGTGCATGCGGTCCGGCCGCACCCACCGGGCCCGCACCCCCCGGGCCCGGAGCCTTGCCGCCAGGTGCCCCAGTTCCTCGCGCAGGGGCGCCGGCAGTTCGGCCGCCACGAAGGCCCGGATCAGGCCGTTTCCGTCCACGGCAGCTCCGCCTCCCGGGCAAGCCGTTGGAGCACCGCCTCGGCCGCCCCCTCCTGGATCTCGGTTCGTTCCCCGTGGAGTCCGAGCCGCTCGGCCCGGATGCGTCCCGGCCGGCCCCAGGCCACCCATACCGTGCCCACCGGTTTTTCCGGCGTGCCCCCGGTGGGGCCGGCGATCCCGGTCACGGCGGCCCCCAGCCGGGCCGGCGACCGGCGGAACAGCCCCTCGAGCATGGCCCGGGCGCACGCCTCCGATACGGCGCCGTGCGTTTCCAGGAGATCCTCCGGCACCCCGAGGAGTTCGACCTTGGCCCGGTTCGAGTAGACCACGAGCCCCCGGTCGAAATAGGCGGAGCTCCCGGGAACCCGGGTGATCCGGTGGGCGATGAGCCCGCCGGTGCACGACTCGGCCACGGCCACGGGTCCACCGCCGGAGGCGAGGGCGGCGGCCAACCGCAGTTCCGGGGGAGGTTCGCTCACGGTGTTGCCCCCTTTTGGGCCGGGCGGCCGGTCCCCCCGGCAAGTCCGGAACGGCATCCGTGCCGAAGGCGCCCCAACCCCGCGCTGGCGGGGCTCAGAGCCATCCGGACCGCACGAGGAGTTCGAGGACCCCCCGGGCGGCGAGCCCGGCCGCGAGATCGTCGAGCAGGATGCCCCAGCCTCCCCCCACCCGGCGGTCGATCCACCGGATCGGGGGGGGCTTGAGTATATCAAAGGCCCGAAACGCCACAACACCGGCCACGAAGGCGCCGATGCCGGGCGGCAACCCCAGCACCGCGGTCCAGAACCCCAGGGCCTCGTCGAGCACGATCCACGGCGGGTCGTGTTCGGCCGCGGCCCGGGCGGCCCGGCCACAGGCCGCCGCCGCCAGAGGAAGGCACAGGAGAAACAGGCCGAGCTCCAGGGGCCATGGGAGAAGCCCCAGCGCCGCCACCAGCGGAACCGCGGCCAGGGTTCCCCAGGTCCCCGGGGCCCGGGGCAGGCGCCCGACCCCCAGGCCCGAGGCGGCGAGCGTCCAGGGGTCCATGGGCTACGGCTTGGGCTTGGGCCGGGGGTGGGCCGCCAGAAACGCCTTCACGCACTCGGGGTCGAACTGGGTCCCGGCGCACCGCTCGAGCTCCGCGATCGCGACGTCGTGGCTCAGCCCTTTCCGGTAGGCCCGGTCGCTCGTCATGGCGTCGTAGGTGTCGGCCACGGCCATCACCCGGGATGCCAGGGGAATCTCCTCCCCCGCGAGCCCCTCGGGGTATCCCTTGCCGTCGAACCGCTCGTGGTGGTGGTACACGATGGGCACCACGTCCCGCAGGAACGAGATGGGTTCCAGGATCCGCTTGCCCATGGCGGGATGGCCCTTGATGATGTCGTACTCCTCGGGGGTGAGCCGGCCGGGTTTGTTCAAGATGGAGCTCGAGATCCCGATCTTCCCGATGTCGTGCAGGAGCCCCGCCTGCCGGAGCGTCTGACAGAAGTCCTCGTCGAGGCCCATCTCCCGGGCCGCCGCCACGGCGAGCCGGGTCACGTTCTCGGAGTGGCCGTGGGTGTACGCGTCCTTGGTCTCGATGGCGAGCGCCAGCCCCTGAATCGTCTCCCGGAAGGTGTTCTCCAGGTCGGCGTAGAGAAGGGCGTTCTCCAGGCTCGCCGCGGCCCGGTCCCCGAGCACGATCAGGGCCTTCTCCTCCCGGGGCCGGAACGGGGCCCGCTTGCGGCGGGAGTAGGCGTTCAGGAGCCCCAGCACCTGGCCGCCCCGCCGGAGCGGCACGGAGAGGAGCGTGTGCATCCGGCTCCGGCCGGCATCGGTGAGAAGCGAGGCGAGGTCCTCTCCCTGCACCTGGACGTGGGGCTTGGCGCCAAGCAGGACTTCGAGTCTCTCGGGGGCGGCCAGGAGCGGCGTCTCGTCGCCGTTGGGCCCGAGGCCCAGCCGACGGGTGAATCCTTCTTCCTTGGGCGGCCGGAACCACAGCTCCACGGCGTCGGCCCCCACCTCCTTGCACGCCGCCTCCACCACGATCCGCAGGACCTCGTCGAGGGAGAGGCTCGAGGAGACGGCCTCGCTCAGCCGCAGCAGGGTGACCTGCTCCCTCAGATGCAGGTTCTCGGCCTCGAGGCGGAGTTTCTCGACGGCCCGGTTCACCACCTGGATGAGTTCGCCCACCTTGAACGGCTTGAGGATGTAGTCGTAGGCCCCGATCTTCAGGGCCTCGATGGCGGTCTCGACCGTGGCGAACCCGGTCATCATGATCACGATGGACGGG
>NZ_BAAHFQ010000022.1:0-35534 GCF_054681715.1 Deferrisoma sp. | reverse complement strand
GCGATCTGGGTTCGACGGGGACGCTGAAGCCGGAAGCTGCGTGCCGAGGTCGCCGGTTGGCCTCGTAAAACAACCGGCAAAAACACAACTGCCGACAACTACGAGTTGGCCCTCGCGGCCTAAGTAGGCCGCGACGCCCGCGCCGGCCCCGCCTGCAGGACGGCGCTGGGTGTCATCAACGCAGGCTAGTCCCGGCGCTCCGCCCCTTGGCGCCGGGGCGAACCCAAAGAGGGGCTCGCGGCGGCGGAATCCTGTCCGTGGGAGTCTGCAGCCGCTAAACCCAGTACACGGACTACGCACGTAGAGGCTCCGAGCGGATGGTCTTCGGACGCGGGTTCGATTCCCGCCGCCTCCACCAGTTTCCAGCGAAGGGCCCGTTCCGGTTCTATGCCGGAACGGGCCCTTCGTGTTTTCCGGTCCCGCCTGCCCCTGATCGCCGGGGAGAACAGCGCCGGCGCCGTCCCGAAGGCACCGCGGGGTTCCGCGGGTTCTATCCGGCTGCGGCGGAGTCCCGTCTTCCGCCCGGGCCAACCGGGGAGGTCTATTCGTTGACCCGTATTCGGACCATAGGTAGTCTGACACGGGAGCGCGGGCAAACCGCCGCGCATGCGAGATCGCCAAAGGAGAAGACCCAATCGTGCGACCGCTTAGGATTTCGGAACGCATCGTGCCGGTGAGCGAGTTCAAGGCCCGGGCCGCGGTATGGCTCAGGCGGCTCGGCGAGAGCGCGGAACCGCTGGTCATCACCCAGAACGGCAAGGCCGCCGGCGTCCTGCTCTCGCCGGCCGCATATGACGCCCTGATCGAGCGGGCCGAGTTCCTGCGGGCGGTGGAGCAGGGGTTGGCCGACGCCGAGGACGGCCGGCTGACCCCGCACGAAGACGTGGTCGTAGAGCTTCGGCGTCGGTTCGGGGGCACCGACGGAGAGTGAGCGTGGCTCCGCCCGGGCCGCGGCTTCCGATCCTCTGGACCGACCGGGCCAAGGCGGATCTCACCGCCATCGGAGACTACATCGCGGCCGACAGCCCTGTCGCGGCGGCACGGTGGGTGAGACGGCTTGTGGCTGCCGTGGAGCGGTTGGCCGAGTTCCCGTGGTCCGGTCGCCGGGTTCCGGAACTCCAGGGCCGAAAGGACCTGCGGGAGGTGGTCCAGGGGGCCTACCGAATCGTCTACCGCGTGAAGCGCGACGCCGTGGTGGTGCTGACCGTTTTCGAAGGACACCGTCGGTTCCCGGACGAACTCTCGGAAGACGAGGGAGGGCCGAGGACCGACCCAGACAAGGAGAGGGGCCCATGACCGAACGCTGCGACCGGTGCGGAACCGAACTGACCTTCACCGACCAAGAGCCCCCGCGCGACGTGCCCCGGGACCTCCAGGACATCGGCCGCCAGGTGGCCGGCGTGGACCGGGACGCCACCCTCTGCGCCAAGTGCCGCCGCGAACTCGGCCTCCGGGCCGCCGGGAGCCTGTTCGGCTAGGCGGCACGGGGGGTCTGCGCCCCCGCCCGAAGATCCCCGGAACCCCCGACCCGGCGTTCCCCCGTCCGTCGGACAGGATCTGACCGCGATTGCCCCACCCGGCGTTGCCCCACCCCCGGGGTTTCCCGTACCATAGCGAACCGCCATTCAGGAGGGAGGGTGCCATGGCGGGGCGCGGACGGGGGGACAGCGAATCAGCAACGGAGCGGCCGCCGGAGAGCCCCTTGGGGCAGTCCGGCGGCCGTTTGTCGTTTGGGCCCCAGGGCGTGGGGTAGGGAGGATCCGGATCCGATGGGCATCGGGAGCGAAACGTTCGCGCCGGGCGAGCGGCTGATCGTCCGCGACGCCGAGTGAGTGGTGCGCCGGGTCGACGCCACGTCCACCGGCGGATACCAACTCACCGTCGTCGGGCTTTCCCAGATCGTCCGCGACAACGAGGCCGTGTTTCCGGGAACTGTTGCAGTCCTGGCAGACCCGAACGGTGTACGACTTCGGCGTGCCAGCCAACCGGTGTGAGGGCGTGGGGAGGGGACTGGCAGGGTTGGGCCGATTTCGTGGTAATTCGACCTTCCTGTTCGTGGGCTATTATTAGCCATGCCCGCCGGATGATTTTCCAACGTTCGACTTTCCAGAGACGTGTCTGAACGGGGAAAGAAACCGCTGATTGGGGCCGGGGACATGTACGCCCATCGCGCCATGAACAGCCCAGTTTTTGGCGAAACGAAGTGCAGTTCGTCCGCTGGGGGGTGGAGGCCCCCGGGGAATTTTTCCTTAAGTGTTGGTCGTGACCTCTTGGCAAAGGCGGAACTCCTCGAAAGGTGACGCCGATCCAAGACGTAGGACTCCCCGGGTGGAGAAGGTATAGATGACTCCGTCGGTTCTCGCGTGCCAGATTCCGCCGGGACGCGAAAGAGTTTTTCCAGACTCTTCCGAAGGTCTCGGTGCACCCACACCACGGGCCAGGGGGGAGGTGATCTGCACGGTGGTGACCGCCACGGTCTGGTTGGGGGGTTGGGACCACGCAGAGGCATGAGGAGAGGGCGCGATGAACGACGCGAAGTTCTTGACCCGGGTGTTGGAGAAGGGCGAGAAGGTTTTCCTGTCGCCGGGGAGGACTCATCCCTGGGAGGACGTGATCCTGGGGGTGCCGGTAAGCCGGGCCGGGGGGAGGGTGGACCGGATCCCCGCAGTGGGGCCGAACACGTGGCGGAGCATGAAGCTTCGAACCGATGTCCCGATCCCGCGGGGCCCGAAGGAGTTGTTCAACGGGTTCTTCCTCGCCAACGCGCGGAGGCTCCGGGAGTGGCTGGCCTCGGTGGCGACCCGCGACGAGTTGCACGAATTCCTAAACGGCATCTGCGTGGAGATCCGGCGGGAACTCCGCAAGGCGGTGGAGCCCGACCGACTTGAGTCGTACTACCGCATCCGCAAGCCGGTCGACCTTTACATGGAGCACCTGGTCGCGATGGCGACCGAGTTCTCTGCCGAGGACCGACGGCGCTTGGTGCCCCTTTTGTTCCTTCCGATCCACAAGGAGATGATCAAGGGGATCCCGACGCCGCAGGGTACCGTTGAGCTTTTCGACCGCGAGTTTCTGCGCGAACTGGGGCTCACGAAACAGTCTGCGTACGGCCATATCAAGACGGAGCGCATGTACCTGGCGTTCCACGCCGAGGTGGCCCGGAAGGCCGAGGCCGTTTCGGAACTCTGCGGGCGACCGTTCCATCCGGTGTATTTCGATCTGTTCTGGAACCAGCGGTACAAGGCACAGGGCGAGAACCTGGTCGAGCTGAATCCGGTGAGGTAGCGCAGTTCGGAAGCCCCGGGGGCGAGAGGAGGAGGGGTTGAGCGGAGAGAACATGCCCATCTGGACTCGGTTTTGGGACCCCAAAGACTGCGTAAACGCGGTGCGGGCAACCGAAGGATTCAAGCGCACCTGCGGGGCCATGGCGGTCCACCCGTACAACCCGGAGTATCCGGACACCAGCGTGTGGTGGGTCTTCCGGCCGTCCAGAACCGGTAGGAACTGGCCCGCGTACCATTTGGGGAAGTTCGTGTTCTTCCTCTCCAGGAACGGGGACGCGTTCTTCGCTGGGTTGGCGGTGGAGAAGGGGATCGGCAAGGCCCTCGCGTCAGCGTTGGGTAGCGCGAAGGCCCGCTCCTACGAGATGAAGTGCGACTGGGCGTGGCACCGGTTCATGCCGAGCCTCTCCGACGGAAGCGTCGAGGCGGCCCTTGAGACCATCCGGCGCCGGGCGGGGGTGGAGCCGGTGCTCGAACTGCATGTGGGACCGACCCCGGACGAGGGCCCCTTTCCGGCGAGTCGGACCCGATACGTGTTTCGCAACCCGGCGAGCGACAGGCTCGTTCTCGCGGAGTGCGTCCGTCGGGAGCACGAGATCCCGTTTGCCGAGAACGTGATGCGGCTTTCCGATTTGCGGGAGCGGTTGGAGGGGCTTGCCGGCCCCGAGGGCCAGATGGTGTGGGTGGATCTCCTGCTGGGAGTTCCGGTGCCCCGCGCTCCCGTGTCCGGGGTCGAACCTTGGGGCGGCCGGGAGTTTTGGGAAAAGGTGTTGGAGCCGCTCGCGCCATGGGTGGTCGGCGGCTGAGCCACAAACCGGAATATCACGAAGAAAGGACGAACGCATGGCGGCGTTGGCAGAGGGAGCAAGGCAGTTACCGGTCCGGCATCTCTCGGTCCGGGTACCGTGGCACGACGACAAATGGCAGGGCACGGTGTGCAAGAACCCCAAAGGGAACGCGTCGTGCCTGGTGTTGCCCCGGGTCCACGAGAAGCGGGACGACGACGCGGAGGAGCGGCGCAGGGGATGCCGCTGGTGCGACCTCGGTCCCGACGAGTTGCCGGCATGCGTGGGGGAGCGGGGGGCGTTTTTGGCCCCTTTCGAGTTCGAACGCTGGCTCGAGCATCCCTACGCCTCGTTCAGCGCGCCGTATTCCCATTTCGACCGCACCCCGTACCGGCACCCGGCGTACTCGGCCGCGTGCGTGCCGTTTCGGTGGATGCTTCGGGAGGGGGCCCGGGAGGTCGTGGACCAATACGGCATCGGCTTCTTGGCGGACCCGGAAGTCGAGATCGACGAGCACATGGGGTTCCACACCGCCTGGGTGCAGACCAAACGCAATCAACTCGCCCTGCTCGACACGTTCTTTAGCGCCGTCAAGCCCTCGGAATCGCTTTGCTTCTTCTACGCGAAACAGACTCCCCTGGTGGACGACCCCCGCCGGGTCATCGTGGCGGTGGGCCGGGTGGCCGGGGTGGGGGCTCCGGTGGAATACCGCTATCGGGGTCCCGGAAGCCACCGGGCGGTCATCTGGGAACGCGCGGTGCGCCACACGGTGCGGCCCGACATCGGGGACGGGTTCGTGATGCCGTACCACGAGATCTTGGAGCAGGCCGAGCGAGATCCGTCGCTGAACCCATCGGATTTCGTGGCCTTTGCGCCAGACGAGGCGTGGGTCGAGTTCTCGTACGCGAGCGAGCACGTGAGCCACGACGCGGCCATCTCGGCCCTGCTGAACTGCGAAAAGGCGTTGAAGAGGGCCGCGGAGGTGTTCCCTGGGCGGTGGGACCAGGCGATCGCCTGGATCGACCGTGAGGTCAACCGACTCTGGCAGATGCGGGGGCCCTGCCCGGGTCTCGGTTCGGCTCTCTCGGCCTTCGGCGTGCCGGACGCGACCCTCGTCGCCCACGAGATCTCCACGGCCCAGATGGGCGAGCGCATGGAGTGGAACGAGAACCCGTGGGATCTCGTGGAACAGTTGATGGAGGACCCCACGCTCCTGCCTGCCGGCGAGCGGCTCGATTCGACGATTCGGGCGAAGTGGAAGCGCCTCCCGGAGGAGCGGAGGGCCCTTTTGACGCTCCTGAGCCGGTTCGCGATCACGGCGGAGCAGGCCACGCGGTTCTACCAGCCCACGGAGCGGGAGGAGGCCGGAATCGAGGGGACCGACCGGGAGTTCTTGGAGAACCCGTATCTGCTCTACGAGCGGGACCGGTCGAGCCTCGACCCGATCTCGGTGAAGACCGTGGACCGGGGGCTTTTCCCCGACCCGGTGGTGGCGCAAAAGCACCCCCTTCCCGATCCTTCGGCGATGAAAGGCCCGCTCGATCCGCGGCGGGTCCGGGCCCTCGCGACCCACGTGCTCGAGCACGCCGCGGCCGAAGAGGGCCACACCCTGCTTCCGCGCCCCCGGGCGGTGCAACGGGTGCGGGATCTCGAACTCCTGCCGACGTGTGAGGTGGACGAGGACTTGCTGAACGCGGTGGAGGACTCGTTCGAGGGCGTCCTCACCAAGGTCGAGATGGCCGACGGCACGCCGGCCTACCAGTTGGCTCGGCTCCACGAGGCCGGCCGACTCATCCGCCAAGCGGTGGAGCGCCGGATCCGGGGCCGCCGCCACGCCGGCGACATCGACTGGCGTGCTCTGTTGGACGAGCAGTTCAAGGCGCTCCCCTCCGACCCGGTGGAGCGGGAACAGGAGGAAAAGGCCCGGCAGGAGAAGGCGGCAGCGGTCGCGGAACTCTACGCCTCGCGGATCTCGGTGCTCGTGGGGCCCGCGGGTACCGGAAAGACCACGCTGTTGAAGCTCCTGTGCGATCGGCCCGAGGTGCGAGACGGGGTGCAGCTTCTGGCGCCCACGGGCAAGGCCCGGGTACGGATGGAGGTCCAGACCGGCATCCAGGGCGCGAAGACCATCGCCCAGTTCCTCCTGGACGCGGGGCGGTACGTGCCGGACACGGGCGAATACCGGGTGACGGGTGGGCCGAGGATCCGGGGCGTGCAGACCCTGGTGATCGACGAGGCGTCGATGCTCACCGAGGAGCAATTGGCCGCGGTGCTCGATGCGGTCGAACCACCCGAACGCATCGTGTTGGTGGGTGACCCCCAGCAACTGCCGCCCATCGGGAGCGGCCGGCCGTTTCTCGACATTGTGCGACGGCTTCGGCCGTCGGAGGCGGAAGCGGGGTTCCCGCGGGTGGGGCCCGGCTACGCGGAGCTTACCATCCAGCGCCGCCAGCGAGAGGGCGAACTGGAAGACCTCCTGCTCGCCCAGTGGTTCAGCGGCCGACCGCTCGACCCGGGCGCCGACGAGGTGTGGCAGCGCCTTGGCCGGGGATACCGGTCGGAGCGCCTGCGGCTCGAGCCCTGGGACAGCGAGGACCAGCTACGGGAGCGACTGCTCGCATGTCTGGTGGAGGAACTCGACCTCCGCGGGCCCGGCGACGAGAAGGGGTTCGAGTGCTCCCTGGGCGGGAGCGAGTTCAAAGGTTCGGTGTACTTCCACCCCGGCAGGAACGGCGAAGAGGGAGCCGCGGGCAAGGTGGAAGCGTGGCAGATCCTCACTCCGGTGCGGGCGGCGGGCCACGGGGTGGAAGCGCTCAACCGCTGGATTCAGGAAACGTTTCGGAAGGCGGCGCGCCGGCGCGCCGAAAACCCGGGCAAGAAGTACCGGGTGGTTCCCCGGCCCGTCGGTCGGGAGGGCATCCTGTACGGGGACAAGGTCATCGCCACCCGGAACGGGCGGCGCGACGACGTGTGGCCCAAGGAGGGTGCCCTTCGGTACGTGGCGAACGGCGAGATCGGGATCGTGGTGGGTGAGTACCGGGGGAGGAACTCCAAGAGGAGATATCCTCCGCGGGATCTCGAGGTCGAGTTCTCTTCCCAGCCCGGGTTCAAGTACACGTTTCGTTCTCGGGAGTTTTCGGATGAAGGGGACGAACTGTTGTCGCTCGCGTACGCCCTCACGGTCCACAAGGTCCAGGGCAGCGAGTTCGGGAAGACCTTCGTGATCGTCCCCCGCCACTGCCGCATTTTGTCCCGGGAGCTTTTGTACACCGCCCTGACTCGGCAGAAAGAAAAGGCGGTCATCCTGTACCAGGGCGAGTTCCACGATCTCAAAAGGTACTCCTCGCCCTACTATTCCGAGGCGGCTCGGCGCCTTACGAACCTGTTCGAGAACCCGCGATTGGTGGAGATCGCGCCGCCGTCTTTGGGCGCCTCGGGGGAGTCGTGGGAGCCCCGGCCCGTGCAGGAAAACCTGGTCCACCGCACCCGGCGGGGCGATCTGGTGCGGTCGAAATCGGAGGTGATCATCGCCGATCTCCTCCACTCCAAAGGCATCTCCTACGAGTACGAAAAGCCGCTGCCCGGTGGGGACGGGGACGTGCGGTTTCCCGATTTCACCATCGAAGACGCCGCGACGGGGCAGGTTTTCTACTGGGAACACCTGGGGCTCCTGGCCGATCCCGTATACCGGGACCGGTGGGAACGAAAGAAGGCGTGGTACCGCGCTCAAGGGATCCTGCCCCGGGAGGAGGGAGGCGGTGAGGCCGGCGTGCTGATCACGACGCAGGACTCCCCCGAGGGGATGATCGATTCGTCCGCGCTCGAGGCTCTGGTCGGCGAGGTGTTTGGGGTATGAGCGGCCAGTGGCTCACGACGATGAAGCCCACGTTCCAGAACGAGTGGCTTGCGCTCCCGCAGCGGGATATCCCTCTCGTGCTCGAGAAGATCCACGCGCTCGCGCGCGATCCCACCCCCGACGGGGCCACGAAGAAGAAGGTCAAACACCTCGGAGGGAAGCTCTTCCGCATCCGGGCGGGAAGCTATCGGATTTTCTACACATTCGAGGAGCCGTATGTGAGTCTCCTCGCCATCCGGAAGCGAGACCACGCGTACGACAAGGGGCTCGATGCCGAGTCGCTGGGAGGGCTCGACGCGGAGTTTCCCCCGGACGCGCCTGCGCCGCGGCCCAGTTGGGAGCAGTTCCTTCGTCCCCCCGAGCCCCAGGAAACCCCGTTACCCGTAGCGCTGTCCGACGATCTTTTGGAGCGGCTTCGGGTGCTGCCCGTGTACCGGCCCCGGCTCCTTGCCGTGACGACCCGGGAGGAACTGTACCGGTGCGCCGAGCAGGGCATCCCCGACGATGTGGTGTTGAGGGTGGACGAGGTGCTCTTCGAGCGACCGCTGGAAGAAGTGCTTGGCCAGCCCGACTATGTCGCCAACGACGTGGACGACCTGCTCCGATTTCGGGAGGGGAGCCTGCTCGGGTTTCTCCTCAAGCTCGACGCCGAGCAAGAGAAGTATGTCCGCTGGTCCGTGGAGGCCCGCGGTCCCACGCTGCTCAAGGGGGGGCCGGGGACGGGCAAGAGCACGGTGGCCCTGTACCGGGTGCGGGCCATGCTGGACGCGATGGTTGAGGCGACCCCGCGAATCCTCTTCACCACCTACACGAACGCTCTCGTGAACTTCTCGCGCCAACTCCTCGACCAGTTGCTGGGGGATCGGGCAAGCGCCGTGGAGGTGCGCACAGCCGACAGCCTGATGATGGAGATCGCCCGGGGAACGCTCGGTCGGGTTTCCCCCGCGACCGACCGAGAGGAGCGAGCCCTGTTCGACGCGGCCCTCCAAAGTGCATTTCTAGAAGGGTCGAGTCTAGAGCGGAACCGCCGCCGTCGCGAGCTGGAACGCCTGGGTGCCGAGTACCTCCGGGAGGAGATTCAGGAGGTGATCGAAGGCCGGGGCCTACGGACCCTCGAGGAGTATCTCGCTGCCCCACGGCCGGGTCGGCGGGTGGGGCTCGGCGAGGCGCAGCGGCGGGCCGTGTGGGCTGTGTGGGAGCGGTACGCGGGCCTCTTGACAAGGAACAACGTATGGACCTGGGGGCGGATTCGCTGTCTGGCCCGGGAGGAGGTGGCAGCCGGGGCGGGGCCGCGCTACGACGCCGTGGTCGTGGACGAGGCACAGGATCTCCCCCCGGTGGTTCTGGGCGTTTTGGCCACGGTGTGCAAGCGCCCCAACCGACTGTTTCTCACGGCCGACGCCAATCAGTCCATCTACCGGAGCGGGTTCCGGTGGGCGGATGTCCATGAAACCCTGCAGTTCCGGGGCCGAACCGGGGTGCTTCGCGCGAACCATCGCTCGACGCGGGAGATCGCCGTGGCCGCCGCGTCGTACGCGGCCAGCGGTGCGCCCGACCCGGGGGCTCTAGACGAAGGTGTGCACGTCCACACCGGACCCTTGCCTGCCGTCCGGGAGGTTGCAGACGCGGACCGGGAGGTGGACGTTCTCGCGCGGTATCTCCCCGCCGCGGCGCGATCTTTTCGTCTCGGGGTCGGCGCGTGTGCGGTGCTCGTGCCCACTCGTGCGGCGGGGATCACTCTGGCCGAGCAGTTGAGCGCCCGGGGGGTGCGCGCCCAGTTCATGGAAGGCCGGTCTTTGGATCTTCGCGCAAGCACCGTAAAAGTGATCACCCTACGCAGTGCCAAGGGACTCGAGTTTCCCGTGGTCGCCCTGGCCGGGTTCGCCCGTTCGGGTTACCCGAGGGTGCCGGACGATTTTACGCCGGAAGGAGTTGAGGAGTGGATCGAGCGGGAGCGGCGGGTCCTCTACGTGGCGATGACCCGGGCGATGCGAGCTCTCCTCGTCCTCGCCCCGGCCGAGGACAGGTACGGGCTGTTCCGCGGGTGGCATCCGGAGTTCTGGAACGTGGGGTAGGCAGAGCCAGTGGCGGAAATGGTCCATGGCGGTCCGCGGGGGGTTGCTGGGCTCGGATGGCGGGTGCTGCAGCCGGAGGGCGCGGATTCCCTGTGGGAGCGGTACATGAGGGGGGAGTCGACGGCGGAACTCTACCGGTGGCTGCTCGCCGAACTCGTGCTTGAAAAGCCCTAGGCTTCGAGGGCCCGCGGGTTCGGCTGGCGAATCGCGGCCGGGCGCTGCATTTGCCGCAAACGTCCGGGAGAATCCGGCCTCTGGGATCGGGACCCGGACGAGAAAGCCCCGGCGTCGGTACGGAACCGGGAGGGGCCTGTTCCGGTTCCCCCCAGGCGGGCAGGCCCCTCCGGCGCGGTGAGGCGCTACCGCACGCACTCGATCCGGATCGGTAGGTCGAGTTTCGTCCACGCCCGGTCGGCCGTCAGCACGGGCAGGCCCAGCACGAGCCCGGTAGCGAGGCACGCCCGGTCGCCCAGGGAGAGGCCGAGGGGCTGGGTTTTCCGTTTCAGGCCGGCCGCCCGCCAGGCGGCCTCGTCGCCGAAGGGGACGGTCTCCAGCCCGAGAGCCCCGACCACCTGGGGAATCTCGACATCCGGCATGCCCACGTCGAGGAGTTTGCCGACCACCTCCGAAAGGTTCACGGTGGAGATGACAGCGAGGGGAAGCACGCCGAGCACGCGTTCGGCCCCCGGTTCCCCCTGCAGGACGGACAACACGGCCGAGGCGTCGAGCACCCACGAGGTTCGGTCCTCGGGAGCCCTACTCACGCTCGGCCTCCCCGCGCCGTTCCCGAAGGAGTTCGTCCACCAGGTTTCGGCCGGCGGCGTAGCGGCTCACCATGGTTTTCGCGCGCTCCACCGCCGCCGGGAGCGGCTCGATCTCGAGGCGGCCGTCCCGCACCCGGAGCAGGGCGTCGCCGCCGTCCGCCAAGCCGATCGCCTTCCGGAGCGCCGCGGGGATGACGAGCCGTCCGTTCTTCGCGACGGACACCCGAGCCTGTTGGGTCATGTCCCACCTCCTGGCATGGGCTTATGGATGTGCCATTCTCGAATAGTATGGCACGTAAGCGGCGAGGGGCAATGGACGTTGGCAGGGCGGGGGGAGGACGATGGGGAGCCCGGAGGGGAGCGGCGTTTCCTTTCCGGGCGGACTCGGCAGGTGGGGGGAGATCCGTCGGAGGCGATCCATGATCGGGGCGATTGCGGGGGACATCATCGGGGCGCCGTACGAGCGGCACAACATCACGGTGGAGACCGGGTGGCCCCTGTTCGACGAGGGGACGCGTTCGCGGTTCACCGACGACACGGTGCTCACGGTGGCCACGGCCGACGCCATCCTGACGGGGGCCGACTACGGCGCGAAGTACCGGGAGTGGTACCGCCGGTACCCGGACCGGGGGTTCGGGCCCGGGTTTCGGCGGTGGGCCGGGTCGGACCGGGACGAGCCCTACGGGAGCCTGGGAAACGGGTCGGCCATGCGGGTGTCGCCGGTGGCCTGGGCGTTCGACACGTTGGAGGAGGTTCTGGGGGAGGCCCGTCGGAGCGCCGAGGTGACCCACAACCACCCCGAGGGCATCAAGGGCGCCCAGGCCGTGGCCGCGGCCGTGTTCCTGGCCCGGACGGGGAGCCCCAAGGACGAGATCCGAGCGTTCGTGGAGGGCACCTTCGGGTACCGCCTCGACATCGGCCTGGACGAACTTCGGGTCCACCACAAGCCCGACGCCACCTGTCCCGGCTCGGTCCCCCAGGCGCTCACGGCCTTCCTGGTTTCCTCGGATTGGGAGGACGCCGTGCGAAAGGCGGTTTCCCTGGGCGGGGACAGCGACACCGTGGCGTCCATGGCCGGCGCCGTGGCCGAGGCGTTCTACGGCGGGGTTCCGCCCGGGATTCGCGACGAGGCGCTCGGCCGGCTGGACGAACCCCTGCTTCGGGTGGTGCGGGCCTTTTGCAGGGCGGTGGGGTTGTGGCCGGTGGGAACCGGCGGTTGAGGGCAGGGAAGCGGCCGCGAACGGCGGCGCATGGACCGAGCGCATCGCCCGGAACGGAAAGATGCCAATAGCTTCGAAAGGTTTGCCTGCCGCGGGTGGGGGACTGGTTCCGGCCGGGCGCGAGTGCGGCACCGGATCGCCGCGCCTTTCCATGCCGTTGCCGGCTCAGCAGGCCTCGGCGCAGGTAGCGGGCGTTCCGGAACTTCCAACGCGCTCCAGGCGTGGTGAGGGCGCGGCGAGGTAAGGGGCCGCACCCGGCTCTCCACCACCCCCCCACCCGCCGGTCTCGGTGGCCACGAAGGGGGCCTGACAAGACTTCCGGTGGTGTTGGTAAGGGGACGAAGCATGCAACCGCTGTACTGGCTCGTCGCCGATCAGATCGCAGCGGGGCCCTACCCGGGCTCGCCCGAACCCGGGACAGCCCGGGCCAAGGTGCGGTGGATCGCGGGGCAGGGGATCGGGGCGTTCGTGGACCTGACCGAGCCGGGGGAACTTACGCAACTCGGGCCCCTGGTGCCCTATGACGACGCCCTGGCCGAGGTCGCCGCGGAAACCGGAAACGGGCTTGAGCGCCTCGCGTTCCCGATCCCCGACATGGGGGCGCCCACTCCCGAGACCATGGTGCGGATCCTCGACGCCATGGACGAGCGGCTTCGGGCCGGGAGGCGGCTCTACGTCCACTGCCTCGGGGGCCGGGGCCGCACCGGGGTGGTGCTGGGGTGCTACCTGGTGCGCCACGCCCCGCGGCTTTTGGGCACCGACGATCCGGCCGAGGCCCCCGAGAGGGCCCTGCGGGCGATCGTGGACCGCCGCAGGGCCTTCGGCATGCCCTTCGCCGGCGACTCCCCCCAAAGCGAGGCCCAGTTCCAGATGGTGTGGTCGTGGAGGGTGGGGCGGTAGGACCGGTGGCCCGTCGTGGGGTCCTTCGAGGTCGAGTGCCGCCCGGATGAACCGGCGCCGAAGGGAGACACCACGGAGAACACGGAGGGCACGGAGTTGTAGCGGTGGAACGGGTGGGGTAAAGTAAGGATTCATTACTTTACCCCAACGGCAGGGTGCGGCATGCTGGCGAAGTTGACCGCGAAAAACCAGATCACTCTTCCCAAGAAGGTCACGGCGGCCGTCGGCCCCGCGGAGTACTTCGAGGTCCAGGTCGAGCACGGCCGGATCGTGTTGACGCCGGTGAGGATCCAAAGGGCGGACGCCCTGCGGGCGAAGCTGGCGGAACTCGGTCTCACCGAAGAGGACGTGGCTGAGGCCGTGGCGTGGGCGCGGCGAACGGGGAACGAGGACCGGTGAGCGCGGCGCCCAGGGTGGTGCTCGACACGAATCTCGTCGTATCCGCGCTCCTATTTCCCGGTGGGCGTCCGGCCGCGTTGCGGCGGGGATGGCACCAGGGCCGCTTCGTCCCCCTGGTGTCTCGGGAGACGGCGGGCGAGATCATCCGGGTGCTCGCCTACCCCAAGTTCCGCCTGAGCCCCGAGGACCGGAGGGTTTTGCTGGCCGACTACCTGCCGTACACCGAGACGGTGCGCATCCCGGACCCACCTCCCGACGTTCCCCCCTGCCGCGATCCGTTCGACGTTCCGTTTCTGCTGTTGGCCATAGTGGGGAGAGCGGAGTTCCTGGTGACCGGAGACCGGGATCTCCTCTTGCTGGATGGGCAGGTCCCTTGCCCCGTCGTGACGGCGGAGGGGTTCCTGCGCGCCCTGGGGCGCCGGAAGGGCGGGGGGTGATCCCCGATCGGATCGGGTTTCCGTGGTGTGCGGGACGAAGGGGCAGGGCGGCTCCCGGGAGGGGGGTGGGATGGAGGGCATGAACTCCGAAGAAGATCGGTTCGCGGGGTGCCTGCTGGGGCTCGCCGTGGGCGACGCCGTGGGCACGGCGGTCGAGTTTCGGCCGCCGGGCACGTTCGAGCCCGTGACCGACATGACGGGCGGGGGGCCCTTCGGGCTCGAGCCGGGCCAGTGGACCGACGACACGAGCATGGCCCTGTGCCTCGCCGACAGCCTCCTGGAAGCCGGCGGGTTCGACCCGGCGGACCAGATGCGCCGGTACGTGCGCTGGTGGCGGGAGGGGTACCGCTCGAGCACCGACCGGTGTTTCGACATCGGGAACACGGTGCGGGCGGCCCTGGCGCGGTTCGAGGCGACGGGCGAACCGTTTTCGGGCTCCACGGATCCCCGGTCCGCCGGGAACGGGTCGCTCATGCGGCTGGCGCCGGTGGCGATGCGCTACGCGGCCGACCCCCGGGACGCGGTGCGGCTGTGCGGGGAGAGTTCCCGCACCACCCACGGGGCGCGGGCCTGCGTGGACGCGTGCCGGTATTTCGGGGGGCTCCTGGTGGGGGCGCTCGGCGGGGCGGACAAGGAGGCGCTCCTGTCCCCCCGGTACGCGCCGGTGGAGGGGCTCTGGGACGCCGAGCCCCTGTGCCCCGAGATCGACGAGGTGGCGGCCGGGTCGTTCAAGGCCAAGGATCCCCCGGAGATCCAGGGCTCGGGTTACGTGGTCCGGTCGCTCGAGGCCGCGCTCTGGGCGTTACACCGCACGGCGAGCTTCCGGGAGGGATGCCTTTTGGCCGTGAACCTGGGCGACGACGCCGACACCACGGCCGCCGTCTACGGCCAGATCGCCGGGGCCTGCTACGGCGCCTCGGGCATCCCGCCGGAATGGCTCGGGCGGCTCACCCGGGCCGACGAGATCCGGCGCGTGGCCCTCCGGCTCCGGGAGGCGGCGACGTCGGACAGGATCTGACCGCCATGGCGCGTATCCTGGGGTGACGGAGAGCGGGCCCCGCCGGGGGGCCCGGCCGCACCGAAGGGAGGAGCGCCATGACGGAGATCGCGAAAACGCTTTCGGACACCACCCTGGGACCGCCCGCCAGCCACCGGAACCTCAGGGTGTTTCCGCTCCTTCGGCCCCACGCCCCGCCCCCCGACTATCTCACGCTCGACGAGGCCCTGGAGGCCGGGCTCGCCCGGGTCACCGAGGTCTCGGAGGGCGGGAGCGTGCCGGAGCTGCGGTTCGTGAACGGGGCCGACAAGCCCGTGCTCCTGGTGGACGGGGAGGAGCTCGTCGGGGCCAAGCAGAACCGCACCCTGAACGTCACGGTGCTCGTGGGGCCCAAACAGACCGTAGTGATCCCCGTGACCTGCGTGGAGCAGGGCCGGTGGAGCTACCGCTCGGCGGAGTTCCGGACGGCCCGGCGGGCCCACTTCGCCCGGGCCCGGGCGGCCAAGGCCGCCCACGTGTCGGAGTCGCTGCGCACCCGGGGCGACCGCCGGGCCGACCAGGGCCTCGTGTGGGAGCAGATCGCGGCCAAGGCCGCCCGGCTCGGGGCGCACTCCCCCACCGGCGCCATGGACGAGATCTACGAGCGCCACCGGGGCACGGTGGAGGAGTACGAGCGGGCCCTGCCCGCCGTGGCCGGCCAGGCCGGGGCCGTGTTCGCCATCGGCCGGCACGTGGTGGGCCTCGACCTCTTCGACGCCCCGGAGACCCTGCGGGCCCTGTGGCCCAAGATCCTCTCGAGCTACGCCGTGGACGCGATCGACTGGCCCGACGAGAACCCCGGCCGGGAGGACGAGGTCGCCCGGGCCGTGGAGGCGTTCCTGGGCGCCGTGGCCGAAAGCCCCGTGGATCGGTTCCCGTCCCTCGGGCTGGGGGAGGACCTGCGGCTCCGGGCCCCGGGCCTTGCCGGCGGGGCCCTGTGGGCCCTCGGCCGGGTGGTGCACCTGGGGGCCTTCGCGCTGGAAGCCGTGTCCCACGAGCCCGGCCATCCCCGGCGGCGGGGTGGCATGGCACGGGCCTCCCGCCGGCGCCAGGGGCGGTTCGCGGCCCGGTGACGGCCGGCGGCGTCAGGTTCGCCTCCGGAAGCGGACCGGCTGGGCCCGGGCCGGGTTCGGGTCCGGGGCGTCGGCCCGGAAGTGGGCCCCCCGGGACTCGGCCCGGGCGAGGCAGGCCCGCAGGAGGAGCCAGGCCGAGGTCCAGAGGTTTCGGTCCTCGGGTGCGGCCTGGGGCGGCGGGCGAAGCGCCTCGAGTTCGGCCAGCCCCCGCTCGAGGTGGCCGGCCTCGCGCACGAGGCCGGCCGCGGCCGACACCACCTCGCGAACCCGGCGCCGGATCTCCGGGGCGGGGGGCGGGGCCGGAGGCGGGCCGGGGCGGGGGCCGGAAGCCGGGGGAACCGTCCCGGCGGCCGCCGCCCTCCCGGCCCGCCGGCCGAACACCACGGCCTCGGTGAGCCCGGTGCCGGCGAGCCGGTTCGCGCCGTGGACCCCGGCCGCGGCCTCGCCGGCGGCCCAAAGGCCCGGTACCCCGGTGCCGCCGTCCGGCCCGATCTCGAGGCCGCCCATGAGGAAGTGGGCCGCCGGGGCCACGACGGCCCGGTCGCGGCTGCGGTCGAAGCCCTTCCGGGCCAGGGTTCGGGCGAGGCCGGCGTACCGGGTGGCCCAGGTTTCGTCGGGAACCCCCGAGAGGTCGAGCCACACCCCACCCCGGACCCCGCGACCCTCGCGGATCTCCTGCTCTACGGCGCGGCCCATCTCGTCCCGGGTGGCCCGGGCCTCCCCGGGGAGGAACCGCTCGCCCCGGGCGTTTCGCAGCGCGGCGCCGTCGGCGAAGAGCGAGGTGGGGAACACGGCCCGGATCGGCCAGAGGCCCACGGTGGGGTGGAACTGCACGAACTCGAGGTCCCGGAGCATGGCCCCGGCGCCGTAACCCAGGGCCCAGGCCTCTGCGGCCATGCCGGCCGCGTTGTCGGTGCGGCGCCAGAGCCGGGTGCCCCCGCCGGCCGCGAGCACCACGGCCCCGGCGGCCACGCGGCCGAGCGACCCGTCCCGACGGCGAAGGACGACCCCCACGGCCCGTCCCTGGTCGACCTCGATCCGGACCGCGGTCGTGTGGGGCAAAAACCGCGCCCCCGCGGCCCGCGCCGCCTCGGCGAGGGGTTCGGTGAACCCCCGGCCCGGCCGTCCCGGGGCGGGCGACAGGCTGGTCAGGGTCCGGGGCACGCCATGGCCCGGGTTTCCGCCGAACCAGGGCCGGCCGTCCCGCTCCAGGAACCGCACCCCGAGGGCCCCCAGGAACCCGGGAACCTCGGCCGAGTCCGTGGCGAGGGCGAGGCAGAGCTCGGGGTCGGCGAGGCCCGCCCCGCTTCGCACGAGGTCGTCCCGGAACCGCTCCGGGGTGTCTCCGGCGGCCGGGTTCAGCACGGCCCAGTTCCCGGCGGCCAGGAGCCCGTTCCCGTCGAGGCCCGGGCGCCCGCGGCACAGCACAAGGCACGTCCCCCCGGCCCGGCAGGCCTCGATGGCCGCGCTCAGGCCCGCCGGCCCCGCCCCGATTACCACCACGTCGGCGAACATGGGTCTCCTCTCGGCTGGCGGCTGGGATCCTTCCCGATGCCGGCGGTGTCGTTCGGCCCGGTCTGTGGGGCCGGCTTCCGTACCGGGGGCCAGAATTCAGAGATCAGGTCTCAGAACCCCCTGTCCTCCGGTGCCTGGCACGGGCGTCGCTCCCACACCGGTCCCACCGGATCCGCTCGCCCGTTTCTTCCGTGCCCTCCGCGTCCTCCGCGGTCTTCCTCCCGTCCGTGTTTCGGGCAGCCCCCAGCGTGCACCGGTATATCCGGTTCCGCCGGGCGCCGGCAAGGCGCGCCCCGATTGACACTCCCTCGACCGGCCGGGTAAGGTACCCGACTTGCAAGCCTTCCCAAGGAGGCCCCGTGCGCGCCGTCGCTGTGATCCCCGCCCGGTACGGCTCCTCCCGGTTTCCCGGCAAGCCCCTCGTCCCCCTTCATGGAAAGCCCCTGATCGCGTGGGTGGTGGAGCGGGCCCGGGCGTGCCCGGCGTTCGCCGAGGTGGTGGTGGCCACCGACCATGAGGGCATCGCCGAGGCCGCCGTCGCGGCCGGGGCCCGGGCCGTGCGGACGTCGGCCGGATGCCGGTCGGGCACCGACCGGGTCGCCGAGGCCGCCCGGGCCCTTGCGGCCGACGTGGTGGTGAACGTGCAGGGGGACGAGCCCCTGGTGGATCCGGCCGACCTGGGGGCGCTGGTGGCCGCGATGGAGGGCCCCGAGGGGCCGGCCATGGCCACCCTTGTTCGGCCCCTACGGGACACGGCGGAGTGGCGCCGGCCCGACGTGGTGAAGGTGGTGTGCGACGCCGGGGGAAACGCCCTCTACTTCTCCCGGTCGCCGATCCCGTACTTCCGCGACGAGGCCGAGGCGGCCGGGGAGGCCCGGATCCCGGCCCAGCCCCCGGTCGAGGTGTGGAAGCACCTGGGGGTGTACGCCTTCACCCGGCAGGCGCTCTTGGCCTTCCCCGGGCTGCCCGAGGGGCGGCTTGAGCGGGCCGAGCGCCTGGAGCAGCTCCGGGCCCTGGAGGCGGGGTGGCGGATCCGGGTGGTGGAGGCCCGGTCCGACTCGGTGGGCGTCGACCGCCCCGAGGACGTGGCCCGGGTGGAGAAACTGCTGGCGGCGGGGCGGCAGGGCGGCTAGTCTCGTGGAGCGGAAATCCGGGTGTTTCCCGGGGTGGTGGATCCGGGGGCTTTGCCTCCGCTGACACCCTCGCAGGGGCCGCCTCGGCTCGGTCCGCTGCGGCGCGTGAGGGCACGCGCCGCGGCCGCTCCCCCCAAGCCGGGCGGCCCTCGCTGCTCGGGTGTCGCGCTCCGCAAAAACCCCCGGATCCACCAGCTTGTCGTAACTATCTTACCGTCCGCGAAGCCGGGCGGCACGGCCGTCCCCCGCGGCGGAACGACGAACGACCGGCGACCGTGGGCCGGTGACCGAACTTTCCCAAGGAGCGACGGATGCGCACGAAATTCATCTTCGTGACCGGAGGGGTTCTCTCGAGCCTGGGCAAGGGGATCGCCTCGGCGAGCCTGGGGGCCCTGCTGGAGGCCCGGGGGCTCTCGATCACCCTGGTCAAGATGGACCCCTACATCAACGTGGACCCGGGCACCATGAACCCCTTCCAGCACGGGGAGGTGTTCGTCACGGACGACGGCGCCGAGACCGACCTCGACCTGGGCCACTACGAGCGGTTCACCCGGGCCCGGCTGAGCGTGCGCAACAACTTCACCACGGGCCAGATCTACGACACCGTGATCTCGAAGGAGCGCCGGGGCGACTACCTCGGGGGCACGGTGCAGGTGATCCCCCACATCACCGACGAGATCAAGCGCCGGATCCGCGAGGCGGCCCAGGGCGCCGACATCGCCATCGTGGAGGTGGGGGGCACCGTGGGCGACATCGAGAGCCTGCCGTTCCTCGAGGCCATCCGGCAGTTCCGGGCCGAGGCGGGCAGCCGCAACGTGATCTACGTGCACCTGACCCTGGTGCCCTACATCGCCGCCGCCGGCGAGCTCAAAACGAAGCCCACCCAGCACAGCGTGAACGAACTCCGGCGCATCGGCATCCAGCCCGACGTCCTGATCTGCCGCACCGACCGGATGCTCCCCGCGGAACTGAAGGGGAAGATCGCCCTGTTTTGCAACGTGGACAAGGACGCGGTCATCACCGCCAAGGACGTGGAGAACATCTACGAGGTGCCCCTGAACTTCCACGAGGAGGGCCTGGACGAAAAGGTGGTGGAACTCCTCAATATCTGGACCGGCCGGCCCAAGCTCGACCACTGGCAGAGGATCGTGGAAACCCTGCGGTTCCCCAAGGACCGGGTGCGGATCGCCCTGGTGGGCAAATACGTGGACCTCAAGGAGAGCTACAAGAGCCTGGCCGAGGCCCTGGTCCACGGGGGGATCGGCAACGAGTGCAAGGTGGAGATCGAGTACGTGGACTCGGAGACGATCGAGTCCGAGGGCATCCCGGAGCTGCTGGGGGAGGTGGACGGGATCCTGGTGCCGGGCGGGTTCGGCCAGCGGGGCACCGAGGGGAAGATCGAGGCGATCCGCTATGCCCGGGAGCAGGGGATTCCGTTTTTCGGGATCTGCCTCGGCATGCAGCTCGCCGTGGTCGAATACGCCCGCAACGTGTGCGGTCTCAAGGGCGCCGGCTCCTCGGAGTTCGACGAGGCGTGCTCCGACCCGGTGATCGACCTCATGCCCGACCAGCGGGGCGTCGTCGAGAAGGGGGGCACCATGCGGCTCGGGGCCTACCCCTGCCGGCTCCAGGAGGGCACCAAGGCCCACGCGGCCTACGGGACCAAGGAGATCAGCGAGCGCCACCGCCACCGCTACGAGGTCAACAACGCCTACCGCGACACCCTCCAGGAGCACGGCATGGTGCTCTCGGGGCTTTCCCCCGACGGCCGGCTGGTGGAGATGGTGGAGGTGCCGGACCATCCGTGGTTCGTGGGGTGCCAGTTCCACCCCGAGTTCAAGAGCCGGCCCACCGACCCCCACCCCTTATTCCGGGCGTTCGTGCGGGCGGCCCTGGCGTACAAGCGGGCCCGCAAGGAGGCGGCGTGAGCGGCGCGGTCCGGATCGGGCCGGTGGCGGTGGGGGGCGGGGCGCCCCTGGCGCTCATCGCCGGGCCCTGCGTGATCGAGTCGGAGGACCTAGTGCTGCGGGTGGCCGTGGGGCTGTCGGACCTGTGCGGCCGCCTCGGGATCCCCCTGGTCTTCAAGAGCTCCTACGACAAGGCAAACCGCACGAGCCTCGATTCTTTCCGGGGCCCGGGGCTTGAGGAGGGCCTGCGGGTCCTGGAACGGGTGCGGGCCGAAACGGGCCTTCCGGTGCTGAGCGACGTCCATTCGGCCGACCAGGCCCGGGCGGCCGGCGAGGTGCTCGACTGTCTCCAGATCCCCGCGTTCCTGTGCCGCCAGACCGACCTCCTCCTCGCCGCCGGGTCCACGGGTAAGCCCGTGAACGTGAAGAAGGGCCAGTTCCTCGCCCCCGAGGACATGGAGGCGGCCGCCCGCAAGGCCCTGGCCGGCGGGGCGGCCGGGGTGCTCCTCACGGAGCGCGGCACCTCGTTCGGGTACCGGTACCTGGTGGTGGACTTCCAGGGG
Source organism: Deferrisoma sp. (assembly GCF_054681715.1). Taxonomy (NCBI): domain Bacteria; kingdom Pseudomonadati; phylum Thermodesulfobacteriota; class Deferrisomatia; order Deferrisomatales; family Deferrisomataceae; genus Deferrisoma; species Deferrisoma sp. The sequence continues at coordinate 14,590 of NZ_BAAHFQ010000022.1, read as the reverse complement.
CTCGAGCGCATGAAGCGGCTCGGGTGGCCCGTGGTGTTCGACGCGACCCACAGCGTGCAGCAGCCCGGGGCCCTGTGCGGCCGGTCCGGGGGCGACCGCTCGGCCGTGCCCGCGCTGGCCCGGGCCGCGGCCGCCGTGGGGGTGGACGCCCTGTTCCTGGAGGTCCATCCCGACCCGGACCGGGCCCTGTGCGACGGCCCCAACTCGGTGGCCCTGGGCGAGCTCGAGCCGCTCCTTCGCACGGTGGTGGCCCTCGACCGGGTGCGGCGGGGGGCCGGGGCATGAGCGCGCTCGACACGGCCCGCCGGGTGCTCCGGATCGAGGCCGACACCCTGACCCGGCTCGCCGCGTCCCTGGGACCCGAGTTCGACCGGGCCGTGGACCTTCTGGAGTCGTGCCGGGGCAAGGTCGTGCTGACCGGCATGGGCAAGAGCGGGATCGTGTGCCGGAAGATCGCGGCCACCTTCGCCTCCACCGGCACGCCCTCGTTTTTCCTCCATCCGGCCGAGGGGGTCCACGGGGACCTGGGCATCCTGGCCCGGGGCGACGTGGTGATCGCCGCCTCGAACTCCGGCGAGACCGAGGAGCTCGTGGAGATCCTGCCGGTGATCCGGCGGCTCGAGCTCGGCCTCGTGGCGATCACGGGGAACCCCCGCTCCACCCTGGCCCGCCGGGCCGACGTGGTGCTCCACGTGCCGGTCGAGGAGGAGGCCTGTCCCCTGAACCTTGCGCCCATGGCGTCCACCACGGCCACCCTGGCCCTGGGCGACGCCCTGGCCGCGGCCCTCATGGTCCGGAAGGGCTTCACGGCCGAGGATTTCGCCCGGTTCCACCCGGCCGGGGCCCTGGGCCGCCGGCTCGTGCTCCAGGTGGACGACCTCATGCACGACGGCGACGCCGTGCCCCGGGTGGGGGCCGAAGCCCCGATGCCGGAGGTTCTGGTGGAGATGACCTCGAAGCGGCTGGGGCTCACCGGGGTCTTCGACCCCGAGGGCCGGCTCCTGGGGGTGGTGACCGACGGCGACCTCCGGCGGGGGCTCGAGCGAATCCCCGGCTTCCTCGAGAAGCGGGCCCGGGAGGTCATGACCCCGGATCCGAAACGGGTGCCGAGCGGCACCCTGGCCATCGACGCGCTGCGGACCATGGAGCGCCACGCCATCACGGCGCTCTTCGTGACCGAGCCGGACGACCCGGACCGGGTGCGGGGGGTGGTCCACATCCACGATCTCGTCAAGGCGGGGCTTCGATGACGCTCGAAGAACGCATGGCCCGGGTGGAGCTTTTGCTCCTCGACGTGGACGGGGTGCTCACGGACGGTCGGGTGGTGATCGACGACCGGGGCGTCGAGACCAAGGCCTTCGACGTGACCGACGGCCACGGGCTCAAGCTGCTCCAGCGGGCCGGGGTGGCGGTGGGGTTTGTCACGGGCCGCCGAAGCCGGGTGGTGGAGCACCGGGCCCGGGAACTCGGGGTCACCGAGGTGCACCAGCGGGTGCGAAACAAGCTGGAGGTGGTCCGGGAGATCCTGGCCCGCCGGGGGGTAGCGCCCGAGGTGGTGGCCTACATGGGGGACGACCTGGTGGACCTGCCGGTCATGACCCAGGTGGGCCTCGGGATCACCGTGGCCGACGCCCCGGAGTACGTGCGGGAGCGGGCCCACTGGGTCACCGGGCGGCCCGGCGGACGGGGGGCGGTGCGGGAGGCCTGCGAGGCGATCCTGCGGGCCCGGGGCGCCTGGGACGAGGTGACCCGCAAGTACTTCCACCCCGAACCCCTCGTGCCGTGAGACGCGGGTGGGTGGCCCTGGGGATCGCGGCCACGCTCGGGGCCGCCTGGGCCCTGGTGGGCCGGGACCGGGCGCCCGAGAAGCCGGAAGCGCCCGGGACGAGCCGGCAGGAACGCACCGTGTCCCGGGCCGAGGGGATCGAGATCGAGGGCCAGGAGCCCGATGGCCGCACCTGGCGGCTCCGGGCGGCCCGGGCGGAGGGGGTCGAGGAGGACCGGGCAGGCCGGATGGAGGAGGTGCGGGTGGAGATCCGGGAGCCCGGCCGGGACCCCACCGAGGTGGCCGGGGCCGAGGCGCGGATCGCGGCGGGCCGGACCGTGTCCCTCGCCGGGGGGGTGGCGATCCGGTGGGCGGGGTACGAACTCCGGGCCGAGGCGGCCCGGTACGACCGCAGCAAAGCCCGGATCGAGGTTCCGGGCCGGCTGGAGGGCCGGGGGCCGGGCGTTCGGCTCGAGGGGGCCGGCGCCACGGTGGACCTCGAAGCGCGACGGGCGCGGGTGCGCGGCCCGGTGCGGGCCGTGGTGGGAGGTGGGTCGAGGTGAAACGATTCGTATCGGCGCTCGCCATCGCGCTCTGCCTCGCGGGGGGCGCCCTGGGAGTGGAGGTCCCGTTGGGGGCGTGGGCCCAGGGGAAGGAGCCCCTCCAGGTGGACGCCGACAGCCTGGAGGTGCTGGGGGGCGAGGGCCGGGTGGTGTTCACGGGCCACGTGAGGGCCCGCCAGGGCGATCTCGTCCTGGAGGCCGAGCGGCTCGAGGTGGTGCTCGACCCCGATACCCGGGAACTCCGGGAGGCCCGGGCCTCGGGTGAGGTGCGGATCCGCCGGGGGGAGGTGCTCGCCACGGGCCGGGAGGCCCTCTACGACGCCGGCCGGGGCACGGTGGTGCTCCAGGGGGACCCCAAGGTCTGGCGGGGGAAGGACGTGGTGGCGGGGGAGCGGATCACCCTGTTTCTGGCCGAGGACCGCTCCGTGGTCGAGGGCGCCCGGGCCGTGATCTACCCCCAGGGCAAGGGCGCCGGGGAGGGCCGATGACCGGGCCCGCGCGGCTCGAGGCCCGGGGCCTTGTGAAGCGCTACCGGGGCCACGAGGTGGTGCGGCGGATCGACCTCGCGGTGGGCCGGGGGGAGGTGGTGGGGCTTCTCGGGCCCAACGGCGCGGGGAAGACCACCACGTTTTACATGATCGTGGGGCTCGTGCGGCCCGACGAGGGCTCGGTGTGGCTCGACGACCGGGAGATCACGGGCCTGCCCATGTACCGCCGGGCGCGGCTCGGGGTCGGGTACCTGCCCCAGGAGGCCAGCGTGTTCCGGGGCCTCACGGTGCGGGAGAACGTCTACGGGGTGCTCGAGGCCCGGGGCGTGCCCCGGCCGGAGGCCGCGGAGCGCACCGAGGCCGTGCTGGAGGCCCTTTCCATCCGGCATCTCGAGGACCGCAAGGCCCATCTCCTGTCCGGAGGGGAGCGCCGACGGGTCGAGATCGCACGGGCGCTTGCCACGAACCCGGCCTTCATGCTCCTGGACGAACCCTTCGCCGGCATCGATCCCATCGCCATCGCCGAGATCCGGGACCGGATATTGCAGTTGAAGGGCCTGGGGATCGGTGTCATACTCACAGACCACAACGTTCGCGAAACCCTGGGCGTGTGCGACCGGGCCTACGTGGTGAGCCGCGGCGAGCTTCTGGTGCACGGGACGCCCGACGAGGTGGCCCGGCACCCCCGGGCCCGATCCGTTTATCTGGGGGAGGATTTTCGGCTCGACGGCTCGACGGCTAGGAGGCTAGAAAGCTAGAAGGCTGGAAAGCTGGGAGGCTAGGCGGCTAGGCGGCCGCGATTCGAGCTCCGGAGGCTGTCCTGCCCGGTGGGAGCGGCTTCCGGACCAGGGGCCAGAAGCCAGAGGCCAGGCGTCACGGAACTCCTGTCCTCTGACGTCTGTCCACCGTCTCCCGATATGTGCCCCGGCGCGCCGCGGCGGGGCCCGAGGGGGGAGGGAGTTCCTCCGCAGGATGCGGCGCTGCGTTCTGCCTAAGCCGGGGCGCGGCGGAACACGTTAGCGAAAAGGTGCCATGGCACTTGAGATCCGGCAGAACCTGAACCAGCAGCTGCGCCTGACCCAGGAGCTGGTGATGACCCCCCAGCTCCAGCAGGCGATCAAGCTCCTGCAGCTCTCTCGCCTGGAGCTCCTGGAGCGGGTGCGGGAGGAGCTCGAGGAAAACCCCCTTCTCGAGGAGGTGCGGGACGACGGCGCCTCCGAGGAAACCGCCGAGCCCGAGGGCGAGACCCCGACCCAACCCCAAGCCGAGGCCGCGGAGGCCGACGGAAAGGACGGCGAGGCCCGGGAGCCGGAGATCGACTGGGAACAGTTCATCGCCCACTACGACATCAACCCCACCCCCGACGCCCCCATCGACGTCCCCGAGGACGTCCCCTCCTACGAGAACTACCTGAGCCGGGAGCAAACCCTCCAGGACCATTTGATGTGGCAGCTGCGTCTGAGCCCGATCGAGGGCGACGACCGCGCCGTGGCCGAGTTCATCATCGGCAACGTGGACGAGGACGGCTACCTGCGGGCCACCGTCGAGGAGATCGCCGAGGCCGCGGGAGCCGCGGTGGACCACGTGGAGCGGGTGCTCGCGGCGGTGCAGGAGTTCGAGCCCCTGGGCGTGGCCTCCCGGAGCCTCGAGGAGTGCCTGCTTCGCCAGGCCCGGGAACACGGCCTCGATCCGCTGGTGGAGCGGGTCATCCTCGAGGGGATGAAGGAGCTCGAGACCAAGAACTACAAGAAGCTCGCGGCCCGCCTCGGGGTGGAGTTCGACGAGGTGGTGGAGGCGGCCCGCCAGATCGCCCAGCTGGAGCCCCGGCCGGGCCGGAACTTCGCCTCCACCGGGGCGGACTACGTGGTGCCCGACGTGTTCGTGGTGAAGGAGGGCGACGACTACGTGGTGCGCCTCAACGACGAGGGGGTGCCCCGGCTCCGGATTTCCCGGTACTACCAGCGGCTCCTCAAGGACGACCGGCCCGAGAGCCAGGAGGCCCGGGGTTACGTGCAGGAGCGGATGCAGGCCGCGGTGTGGCTCATCAAGAGCATCCACCAGCGCCAGCAGACGCTCTACAAGGTGGCCTGCTCCATCGTGAAGTTCCAGCGGGAGTTCCTGGACAAGGGGGTGAACTACCTCCGGCCGCTCATCCTCCGGGACGTGGCCGACGACATCGGCATGCACGAGTCCACGGTGAGCCGGATCACCACCAACAAGTACATGCACACCCCCCAGGGGACGTTCGAACTGAAGTTCTTCTTCTCGAGCGGCATCCAGAGCGCCGACGGGGAGGATCTGGCGAGCCGGAGCGTCAAGGCCCGGATCCGGGAGCTCATCAGCGAGGAGGATCCCCAGAACCCCCTGAGCGACCTCGAGATCGCCCGGCAGCTTGCCCAGCGATGGGGTCTCAAGATCGCCCGCCGCACCGTGAGCAAGTACCGGGAGAGCATGGGGATCCTCCCGTCGTCGTCCCGGCGGCGGTACTTCTGACTGCTCTCGGCGGCCCGGAACCGCCCGGCGGACCTCGCGAAATTGACACCCCAAGGGGGGTTTGGTAGGCTCCCGCGCTCCTCTTTTCGAAAGCCCCTCAGGAGGAACCGATGAACCTCAATATCACCTTTCGTCACGCAGAGCCCTCCGACGCCCTCAAGCAGTACGCCGCGGAGAAGGTGCAGCGGCTCCATAAGTACTTCGACGGGATCGTGGACGGTCACGTGGTCCTGACGGCCGAGAAGATCCGGCACCTGGCCGAGGTCACCCTGCACGCCAACGGCACCCGGATCCACGCCCGGGAGGAGAGCTCCGATTTCTACAGCGCCATCGACAACGTGGTCGACAAGCTGGAGCGCCAGCTCAAGCGCTACAAGGAGAAGCTCAAGCGCCACAAGCCGCTGCGGGCCAAGGAGGCCCGGGCGCTCCAGGAGCGGGTGCTCGCGTTCGAGCCGGGCGAGGCCGAGGGGGAGGAGGCCGAGGGCGCGCCGCCGACCCCGCGGGTGATCCAGACCGAGCACTACACGAGCCAGCCCATGAGCGTGGAGGACGCGGTCATGGAGATGGACCTGACTGACCGGCAGTTCCTCGTGTTCACCGACGAGGACGGCCAGGTGAAGGTGCTCTACCGGCGAGAAGACGGAAACTACGGCCTGATCGAGCCGGCCTGATCCGGGCCAGAGGCGGGCGCTCGGGAACCCTCGGGAGGCGGTACGGATGAAACTGCTCGAATTTCTGTCCAGGGAGCGAATCGTGCCCCACCTGAAGTCCCGGGACAAGGAAGGGGTGCTGGCCGAGTTGGTGGACGTGCTCGTGGCCGACCAGAAGGTGCGCGACGCCCGCCAGGCGGTCCAGATCCTCCTGGACCGGGAGCGCCTGGGGAGCACCGGCATCGGGGAGGGGATTGCAATTCCCCACGGGAAGCTTTCGGACCTCAAGGAGCTCGTGGCGGTGTTCGGCCGGAGCCCCGAGGGCGTCGAGTTCGACGCCATGGACGGCGCGCCCGTCCACCTGTTCTTCCTGCTCATGGCCCCCGAAGACTCCGCGAGCACCCACCTCAAGGCTCTGGCCCGGATCTCGCGGCTCCTCAAGGACCGGGCGTTCCGGGAAGAGCTCCTCCAGGCCGAGTCCGCCGAAGCCCTCTACGAGATCATCTCCCGTGAGGATGAAAAGTACTGAGGGGTTCCAGCCCCGCCTCACGGTGGCCGACCTCCTTTCGGAGGCGGCCGGCTATCGCCTCGATTTGGAGTTGGTGGCTGGTGCGGAGGGGCTCGACCGGGAGATCCGCGTGCCCCGGATCCAAAAACCCGGGCTCGCCCTGGCCGGGTACGTGCCCCAGATCCGGCCGCACCGGGTGCAGATCCTGGGGGAGACGGAACTGGCCTACCTCGCGACCCTCGACCGGGCCGTGGCCGAGGCCAACGTGGCCCGGGTGTTCGAGGCGGGGGCGGCGTGCTTCGTGGTCACCAAGGCCCTCGAGCCCCCGGACTACATCCGGGCCCAGGCCGACCGCGCCCGGGTTCCCCTCCTTCGCACCACCCTGCGCAGTTCCGTGTTCATTGATCGGGTGGACCGCTTTCTGGCCGACCGGTTGGCACCCCGGGTGCGGATCCACGGCGTTCTCGTGGACGTGATGGAGGTGGGAATCCTGCTCACGGGCGAGAGCGGCATCGGCAAGAGCGAGTGCGCCCTCGACCTCGTGCGCCGGGGCCACCGGCTGGTGGCCGACGACGTGGTGGAGATCCGGCGGTATCCGCCGTTTCGGCTGGTGGGCACGGGGCTCGAACTCGCGCGTTACCACGTGGAGATCCGGGGGATCGGCATCCTCGACATCCGGGAGCTCTTCGGCATCACCTCGGTGCGCGACCAAAAGGAGGTGGAACTCGTGATCGAGCTCGTCCCCTGGAGGGAAGGGGAGGCCTACGAGCGGCTCGGGCTCGACGAGCGCACCCAGCCCGTGCTCGGGGTGGACGTGCCGTACCTTCGGATCCCGGTGGCCCCGGGCCGGAGCATCGCCTCGGTGGTGGAGGTGGCGGCCCGGAACCACCTCTTGAAGCAGATCGGCCACAACTCGGCCATCCGCTTGGCCGAGCGGCTGGGCTCGGCGCTGCGGGGGGAGCCGTGAAGCGGGTGCGGCTCGTGGTGGTGACCGGCCTTTCGGGGTCGGGGAAGTCCTCGGCGCTTCGGGCCCTCGAGGACCTGGGGTTTTTCTGCGTCGACAACCTGCCGGCCCGGCTCCTGGTGCGGTTCCTCGAGTTGAGCGTGCTCGCCGGGGGCGAGATCCAGAAGGTGGCCGTGGGGATGGATCTCCGGGAGCCCCACTTCCTCGAGGACTACCGCCAGGCGTTCCAGGAAGCCGAGCGACTCGGCATCCGCACCGAGGTGCTCTACCTCGAGGCCACCGACGACGCCCTCGTGCGGCGGTTCAGCGAGACCCGGCGCCGGCACCCGCTGGCCGGGGAGGGGGCGATCCTCGACGGCATCCGCCGGGAGCGGGCCTTGTTTGAGGAGATCAAGGGGGCGGCGGACCGGGTGATCGACACCTCCTGGATGACGGTGCACGACCTCAAGAAGGCGATCTGGAGTTACTTCCAGACGGGCGCCGAGGACCGGACACTGCGGGTCAACCTGGTGAGCTTTGGGTACCGGTACGGCATCCCCCACGAGGCCGACCTCCTGGTGGACGTGCGGTTCCTGCCGAACCCCTACTTCGTGCCCGAACTCAAGGGCCGAACGGGGCGGGAGGCCGAGGTGCAGGCCTATGTGCTCGAAACCGAACCGGCCCAAGAGTTTTTGGCCCGATTCTTGGACCTCGTGGAGTACCTGATCCCGCTCTACGAGCAGGAGGGAAAGACCTCCCTGACGGTGGCGGTGGGATGTACCGGCGGAAAACACCGGTCGGTCACCCTGGTCGAGGAGATGGCCCGGCGCCTGGCGGCGCAGGGCCGGGAGGCTCGGATCTTCCACCGGGATGTGGAGCGATGAGAAAGGGGCGAAGGGCGGCGCGGGACGAGGAACAGCCGTGATCGGGATCGTGGTCGTGGCGCACCAGGATTTGGCCGAGGCCCTCGTTCGGGCGGCTGAGGGGATCGCCGGGCCCATGCCAGGGGTGTGGGCCGTGGCCTTGAGCTATCGGGATCCTGTCGAGGAGGCCCGGCGCCGGTTGGAAAAGACGATCCGGAAGGCGGACCAGGGCGAGGGGGTGCTCGTCTTGACCGATATGTTCGGCGGAACCCCCATGAACCTGAGCCTCCCGTTCATGGAACCGGGCCGGGTGGAGGTGCTGGCCGGGGTCAACCTGCCGGTGCTCCTGAAGGCCCACACGGCCCGCCAGGGCACCGGGGTGGCGACCCTGGCGGAGATGCTTCGGCAGTACGGCGCTCGCAGTTTCGTGCTCGCCAGCGAACTCTGGGAGCGCAAGCCCGCCGAGGGGGCGCGATGAGCGTGGTGCTCGCGCGGGTGGACAACCGACTGGTGCACGGCCAGGTCCTGGAAACCTGGGTGCCCCACGTGCGGGCTGACCTGATCGTGGTGGTGGGGGAGGCCGAAAGCCGTGACCCCTTCCGCCGCAGCCTGTTCGAGGCCCTCAGCACGCCGCGACTCCGGGTGGAGGTGGTGGGCCCCGAAGAGGCGCAAAGGATCGTGAGCCGGGATCCGGCCCGACGGGTCCTGGTGCTCTTTCCCGACGTGGCTGCGGCCTGGGCCGCGTTCCGGGCGGGCCTGCGGTTCGACCGGTTGAACCTGGGGAACGTCCATCCCCGGGAAGGTGGACAGCCCGTGAGCCGGACCGTGTACCTGACCGAAGAGGACGTGGAGGAACTTCGTAGCCTCGCGGCCCAAGGGGTCGAGCTCGACGTGCGCGCCGTGCCCTCGGATGCGGCGCCTCCGCCGGAGACGGTGCTCGGAAACGGGGGGCGGTCCGGATGACCCCGGAGTGGCTGTGGATCGGGGCGCTCGCCGCGGTGGCGGCGCTCGACCGCACGGCGCTGGTGCAGGCGGGCGTGGGCCGGCCCCTGGTCGTGGGGGCGGCCGTGGGGTGGATCCTCGGCCGGCCCGAGGCGGGCCTGCTGGCGGGCGCGCTCCTGGAGCTGTTCTGGCTTTACGATCTTCCGGTGGGTGCGGCCGTGCCCCCGGACGAGGCGGCCGCCGGGATCGCGGCGGCCGCGGGCGCGTGCGCGTTCCCGGAGGAGGCGGGGCCCTGGGCGGCAGGCGGGTACGGCGTGCTCCTGGGGCTCTTGGCCGGCCACCTGGCCGGGCGGGTCGACGAGGCCGTGCGCCGCTGGAACAACGGCTTGGCCGAGCGGGCCCGGGCGCGTCTGGCCTCCGGCCGGCCGGTGCATCTGGGGCGGCTCGTGGCGCTTGGCGCCCTGCGATTCGGTGCGGTGGGGATGCTGGCCGCGGCGGGGCTTGCCGGCCTGGCCGCGTGGGGGGGCGACCGGGTGCCCGCCCCCGCGTACCGGGGTCTCGAGCTTCTGGGCGTTACGCTCCCGGTGCTCGGGGCGGCCGCCTGCCTTGGGCGGCTGCCGGCCGGCAGGGGAATCGCGTGGTTTTCCGCGGGGGCCTCGGTGGCGGCCGGGGGACAGAGGGCCGGGCTATGGCCGCGGTGAGGCCGACGGATCTCCTTCGGTGCGGGCTTCGTACCCTGGCGCTTCAGGCCGCGTGGAGCTTCGGCTCGTTCCAGTCGGTGGGGTTCGCCTGGGCCGTGGAGCCGGCGCTCCGCCGGATCCACGGGCAGGGCGAGGCGTACCGGGAGGCCCTGGCCCGGCACCTCGAGTTCTTCAACACCCATCCGTTCCTGGCCGCGGCCGTGGTGGGCGCGGTGGTGCGGATGGAGGAGGAGGGGGCGCCGGCCGACGACATCCGGCGGTTCAAGAACGCCGTGATGGGCCCCTGCGGCGCCCTGGGGGACAGCTTTTTCTGGGCGGGCCTGAAGCCCGCGCTCCTGGCAGGGGCGGTTGCGCTCGCCTGGGCCGGGTTCGGGTGGGGGCCGTGGGTCTTCGTCGCGGTGTTCGGGGCGCTCGGCCTTGCGTTTCGGGCCGTGTGGCTCCTGCGGGGCTACCGCAGGGGGCCGGCCGTGGCCCAGGATCTCGCCCGGGCCGGGTTCCTTCGGGGGGCCCTGGTGCTCAAGGACGTCGCCGCGGCGTGTGTCGGCGGCGGGTTGGTTTTGGCCCTGGGGCGGGGACTGGGCGGAGCCTCGGGCGTCGAGGGCTGGATCTGGGGGGCGGTCGGGGCGGCGGTTGCGGTGGTCGCGTCCCAGGCGGTTCGGTGGGGGCTTCGGGTGGAGTGGCTCGTGGCGGCGTGGGGAAGCGCGTGTGTGATCCTGGGGGTGTGGTGGTGAGCGCAGCCGACATGGTGGAACGCACGTTCGAGATCGTGAACACCCTGGGGCTCCACGCCCGGGCCGCGGCCGCCCTGGTGCAGACGGCCCAGAAGTTCCGGTCCCACATCGAGGTGGAAAAGGACGGCACGGTCGTCAACGGCAAGAGCATCATGGGGCTTCTGATGCTCGCGGCCGCCAAGGGGAGCCGGATCACGGTCCGGGCCCAGGGCGACGACGCCGTGCAGGCCGTGGAGGAACTGGGCGAACTCATCCGCAACGGGTTCTGGGAAGAGAAGGAGACGGCGTGAAGGTTCTCCGGCAGAGGGCGAGCCTGCGGGGGATCCCCGTGAGCCCCGGGATCGTGATCGGGAAGGCGTACCTGGTGGACCGGCGCAAGGTCCACCCGCCCGAGAAGATCATCGAGCCCTCGGAGGTCGAGGCCGAGGTCGAGCGGTTCCGCCGCGCGCTCGACGAGACCCGCCGTCAGCTCGAGGAGATCAAGGCCCACTACAAGGAGGGCACCCTCGGGGAACATTCGTACCTCGTGGACGTGCACCTCCTGATGCTCCAGGACCGGATGATCGCGGGGGAAACCGAGCGCCGGATCCGGGAGCACCTGGAGAGCGCCGACTGGGCCCTGTGGCAGGTGCTCGAGCAGGTCAAGGCGTCGTTCGACGCCATGGACGACGAGTATTTCCGCGACCGGAAGACCGACCTGGAGCACCTGGGGGACCGGATCCTTCGCAACCTCACCGGCCGGCGGCACGAGAGCATCGCAGACATCCGCGGCGACGTGGTGGTGGTGGCCCACGACCTCTCGCCCATGGATACGGCCCAGATGGACGTCTCGAGGATCAAGGGGTTTGTGACCGACCTGGGCGGCCGCACCTCCCATACCGCGATCCTGGCCCGCAGCCTCGGCATCCCGGCCGTGGTGGGCCTGGAAACGATCACCGACGTGGCCAACGGAGGCGACACCATCGTGGTGGACGGCCTGGCCGGCGAGGTGGTGCTGAACCCCACCGCCGAGGAGCTCGAGGGGTTTCGCCGCAAGAAGGCCCGGTACGAGGCGTTTCGCCACGAGCTCGAGTCCTTGGCGGTGTTGCCGGCGGTCACCCGCGACGGCCACAAGGTGCGGGTGGGGGCGAACATCGAGCTCCTCGATGAGATCCGGTCCCTGCGGCGGTACGGGGCCGAGGGCATCGGCCTCTACCGCACCGAGTTCCTGTACATGAACCGGGAGGAGCCCCCCTCGGAGGAGGAGCAGTACGAGACCTACCGCAGGGTCGTGGAGGCCGTGAAGCCCTTTTCGGTGACCATCCGCACCCTGGACATCGGGGGGGACAAGATGGTCCAGGCCGTCCCGATCGAGGACGAGGGCAACCCGGCCCTGGGGCTCCGGTCGATCCGGCTGTGCCTCAAGGAGAAGGAGTTGTTCCGGACCCAGCTCCGGGCGATCCTTCGGGCGAGCGCCCATGGCTCGGTGCGGATCATGTTCCCCATGATCTCGGGGGTGGGGGAACTGGGGGAGGCCCTGAAGGTTCTCGAGGAGGCCAAGAAGGAGCTCGACGGGCGCGGCCAGACGTACGACCGCAACGTCCCGGTGGGCGCCATGATCGAGGTGCCGTCGGCCGCGGTGACGGCGGACCTTCTGGCCCCCCATGTGGATTTCTTTTCCATCGGCACGAACGACCTGATCCAGTACGCCCTGGCCATCGACCGGGTGAACGAGCACGTGGCGTACCTTTATGAGCCGCTCCACCCGGCCGTGCTCCGGATGATCCGGGCCACCTGCGAGGCCGGGGCCCGGGAGAAGATCCCGGTGGCGGTGTGCGGCGAGATGGCGGGGGAGGAGCTTTACACCCTGGTGCTTCTGGGGCTCGGGGTGACGGAGCTTTCCATGCACGCCCTTTCGATCCCAAGGGTCAAGCGGATCATCCACCACACCACCCTGGCGGAGGCCCGGGACCTCGCGGCCCGGGCGCTGGAGCTCCGCACGGCCACCGAGGTGCACGCGTTCGTGGAGGACTACATGCGGGCCCACTACCCCTGGCTGGTGGACCCCCTGGAGTGGGGCGGCGAGGCGTAGGGGTCCGGAGTCAGAGGACAGGGGACAGAAGGCGGACCACAACTCGGACGGGCTGCGGGGCAGCCCGACGGCGAGATCCTTGACACGGTCCGGCGTTGTTGGCTTTCCCGGACCGGGGACTGCCGACCGCGGACCGAAGACCGATCCAACCGAAAGGAGCACAGCCATGGGCATGACCGATTTTCTGTTCACCTCCGAGAGCGTGACCGAGGGCCACCCCGACAAGGTGGCCGACCAGATCTCCGACGCGGTGCTGGACGCCCTGATCGCCCAGGACCCTCGGAGCCGGGTGGCCTGCGAGACCCTGGTGACCACGGGCATGGCGATCATCGCCGGCGAGATCACCACCGAGGCCTACGCCCACATGCCGGATATCGTGCGCCAGACGATCAAGGAGATCGGGTACACCGACCCGTCCCTGGGGTTCGACTGGGAAACCTGCGCGGTGTTGACCTCGATCGACAAGCAAAGCCCCGACATCGCCATGGGCGTGGACGAGAGCGAGGACCACGAGCAGGGCGCCGGCGACCAGGGGCTCATGTTCGGGTACGCCACGAACGAGACCGAGGAACTGATGCCCATGCCCATCGTGTTCGCCCACCGGCTGACCCGGCGGCTCGCGGAGGTGCGGAAGAAGGGCATCGTGGATTTCCTGCGGCCGGACGGCAAGAGCCAGGTGACGATCCGGTACGTGGACTCCAAGCCCGTGAGCGTGGACGCGATCGTGGTGAGCACGCAGCACTCGCCCGAGGTGACCCAGGCCCAGGTGCGCGAGGCCGTGCTGGAGGAGGTGGTGAAGCCGGTGATCCCGGAGCACCTGCTCACCCAGAACACCCGGTACTACATCAACCCCACGGGCCGGTTCGTGATCGGCGGGCCGATGGGCGACTGCGGGCTCACCGGCCGGAAGATCATCGTCGACACCTACGGGGGCCAGGGGAGCCACGGGGGCGGGGCGTTCTCGGGCAAGGACCCGACAAAGGTGGACCGGTCGGCCTCGTACATGGCGCGCTACATCGCGAAGAACGTGGTGGCCGCGGGGCTTGCGGACAAGTGCGAGATCCAGATCTCGTACGCCATCGGCGTGGCCGAGCCGGTGTCGATCATGGTGGACACCTTCGGCACCTGGAAGGTGGAGCCCGACCGGATCGCGCGGCTGGTGCGCGAGGTGTTCCCGCTGAAGCCCAAGCAGATCATCGAGCACCTGGACCTCCTGCGACCCATCTACAAGAAGACCGCGGCCTACGGCCACTTCGGCCGCAACGAGCCGGAGTTCACCTGGGAGCGCACCGACAAGGCCGAGGAGCTGCGCCGGGCAGCAGGGCTCTGAGGGGCGTTGGGGCGTGAATCGTAAATCGTGAATCGTGAATCGTGAATCGTGGGGAGGTGGGGCGGAATCGGGGGACGCTGAAGCCGGCGAGCGGGGCCGCTCGGCCCCCTGGCTTCCCAGCCTCCTAGCTTCCCAGCTTCCCAGCTTTCTAGCTTTCTGGCCTAGACAAAGGAGCTTTCGTTGAAGGGCGACATCAAGGATCCGAATCTGAAGGAGTTGGGGGTCAAGCGCATCCTGTGGGCCGACCGGCAGATGCCGGTGCTCGCGAAGATCCGGGAGCGGTTCGAGAAGGAAAAGCCGCTCGCGGGCCGGCGGATGAGCGCGTGCCTGCACATCACCACCGAAACCGCGAACCTGGCCCGGACCCTGAAGGCGGGGGGCGCGGACCTGGTCCTGTGTGCCTCGAACCCCCTTTCGACCCAGGACGACGTGGCCGCGGCCCTGACGCTGGAGTTCGGGATCCCGACCTACGCGATCCGGGGCGAGGACCGCGACACCTACTACGCCCACATCCGGGCGGCCGTGGAGCACCGGCCCGACGT